>NZ_JBHZCN010000126.1:0-26480 GCF_042755465.1 Kitasatospora sp. NPDC059160
GACTTCCGGAGGGGAAGTCCCGGGCAGCGGCGCTTTCAGTGCCGGGGTCAGGCCGTCTTGGGTTTGCGGGCGATGGTGAGGGCGAGGGCGGCGCAGAGGACGGCGGCGAGGGTGGCGAAGCCGCTGACGGCGGGGAGGAGGCCGTAGGTCTGGACGAGGGCGCCGACGGCGATGACGGGGGCGGAGCTGCCGAGGTAGACGATGATCCAGAGGGAGCTCAGTTCGGAGCCCCGGCGTTCCGGGTTCATCGCGGCGACGGCGGTGGTGAACAGGGAGCGGAAGGCGACGCCCTGGCAGACGCCGCCGAGGACGCTGCCGATGAAGAGCAGCGCGGGTGTGTCGGTGTAGCCGGCGGCGACGACCAGGCCCAGGCCGGCGGCCAGGCCGGTCATGCCGAGGGCGATCACCGTACGGTCGGCGGTCGGCGGGATGATCAGCTGGGCGAGGGCCGAGGAGCCGAGCAGCAGGGCGGCCACGATCGCGCCGGTCAGGTGCGAGGGGGTGTGCAGCAGCTTGGCGGAGAAGGCAGGGGCGAGAGCCAGGTAGACGCCGAAGACCCCGTACGAGATGAAGCCCGCGGTGGCGGCGAGCAGGAACTCGCGGCGGCCGGTGCGCGGCAGCCGCAGGCGCTGCGGGCGCAGGTGGGCCGGGGTGGTGATCCGGGGCGGGGAGGCCGGCGGGCGGTTGCGGCCGGGCATCCGCGGGTGGACCAGGGCCAGTGGCACGCAGAGCGCCAGCAGGGCGACGGCGTGCAGCAGGAAGGGCGTCAGCAGCGGGTCCGAGCCGCCGGCGAGCAGGGCGCCGACCACCGGGCCGAGCGCGACGCCTCCGGCGGAACAGGCCAGGGTGAGCTTGGGGGCCAGCGCCGGGTGGTCGGGCAGCAGGTCGCCGAGGGCGGCCCCGGCTGCGCCGGTGGACAGGCCGACGGCGATGCCCTGGACGGCCCGGCCGACCGCGAGCTGCCAGAAGCTGCCGGCGGTGGCGAAGACGAGGTCGCCGGCGGCGGCCAGGGCGACGGCGGGCAGGATCAGGGCGCGGCGGCCGAGGTGGTCGGACCAGTGGCCGACCACGGCCAGCACGGGGAGCAGCGCGAACACGTAGATCGTGAAGAGGATCGTGGTGTCGAGCGGTCCGAGGCCGAGGCGCTGCTGGAGGAGCGGGTAGATCGGCGTCGCCAGGTTGGCACCGATCAGCATCAGCAGCAGGGCGCCGGCGACCAGGCCGACGCGTATGCCGCGCAGCGCGTTCCAGCGGCTGATCGCGGCGAGCTGGAGCTGGGCGCGGGGCGCGAGC
The DNA here is from genome assembly GCF_042755465.1 of Kitasatospora sp. NPDC059160. NCBI lineage: Bacteria > Bacillati > Actinomycetota > Actinomycetes > Kitasatosporales > Streptomycetaceae > Kitasatospora > Kitasatospora sp. NPDC059160. Next base: position 1,294 of record NZ_JBHZCN010000126.1, read on the forward strand.
TCCAGGGGGAGCAGGGCCTCCGACAGTCGGCGTCCGTCGAGCTGCGCGGTGCGCAGCACGGAGCCGGCGGGGGAGAGGTCCGCCATGGCAGGGGTCTCCTGTGGCCGGGCGCCACCGGGGTCGGCTGGGTGTGCCGGCGCGCCCGTCCTGAGGCGCTGTGGTGGTGGCCGCGGTGCGGGGCTCCCTGGTGGAGCGGGTGAGCTGAGAGAAGGGGCTTCGTTGCCCGGTGGCCCGCGCGGGGTTGTGCGCGGTGCCAAAGCGAAGGATAAGGGGTGGGCGCGTGGAAGCGGCGCGCGCCCCTTTGCGCGCCCTGTGAGGCCGGGCATCGGGGGTGCCCGGCCTATACGCTGAGGTGGTAGATCGACACGCGGAGCTGTTCGAGCTGACCGCTGGCTGAGGGAGAGCACACGACGATGGCCGGACGACGTCGGAAGAACACGGGGGCGGGGGCTTCGGCCGGAGAGGGCGCGGCCGAGGCGGTCCTGCCCGCGGACCTGGAGCTCCAGGACCTCTACGGGGCGTTCGCCGTGCACGGTCTGGACGACGAGGACCTGGACGACGCGGCGATCCTGGTGCCGCCGGTGAAGCTGCCCGCGGAGCAGGAGCTGGCCGAGCAGGCGAAGGCCGTGCCGATGTTCGGCTACGCGCTGGCGCTGGCCCGCTGGGCGTCCCCGCACCGGGTGGTGGACGAGTTCGGGGACCTCGTCCAGGAAGATCGGGCGCCGGTCGCCCGGCTGCTCGGGCTGGCCCCGGCCGAGGGCGAGGTGCCGGAGGAGGCCGAGGTCGAGGCGCTGCGGGCCTGGTCGCTGGCCTGCGACCTGGACCTGGTGGAGCTGGGCACGACCAAGGAGGGCGAGCACGTCGCCGTCCCGGGCCCGGACCTGGAGCCCGCCGAGCGCGGGGACGCGGAGACCGTCCTGGAGCTGTGGCTGACCGCCGCCGGGATCGTCCGGGAACTGGCGGTGGAGGCGGACTCGCTGCCGGAGCAGGACGAGGCGGCGGAAGTGTCGGCGGACCAGGCGGACCAGGCGGACCGGGACGACGCGGACGAGGACGACGAGGACGGCCTGAGCGAGGTCGAGGAGGCCCGGGACGCCGCCGCCGAGCTGCTCGACGAGGCGCTCCAGGTGCTGTACGAGACCACCGCCTTCGCCGACCCGGGCAACGAGACGGTGCCGCTGGGCGTGCTCGCCGCGCTGCTGGTGGTGCCGGAGGGCGAGGAGCCGAGCGAGGAACTGCTCGGCGACATCACCGACGTGATGGTCGCGCTGGACCCGATGCTGGGCGACCTCGCCGAGCTGGGCCTGCTGGAGTACCGGCCGATCGACCCGGAGCTGTTCGACGAGGAGGAGGGCGAGGAGCCCGCCCTCGTCGGGGAGGCGCCGCTGGACGAGGAGGAGTCGGCCCGCTTCGGGCTGGTCCGGCTCACCCCGCTCGGCCAGTACGGCATCCGGCAGTGGCTGCTGGAGGACGGCTACGACGCCCCGCTGGTCGGCGAGCTGGCCCAGGGGGACGCCGCCGAGCTGCTGCGCGGGGTGTGCGAGGCGGCCAACGTGCTGCCGGAGGAGGAGCTGCGGGCTTGGGTGGCCGGCCGGGAGCCGGAGCCGGCGGCGCGCGAGCTGCTGGCGGCGGCGCGCGGCGACGACGCGTACGGTCCGCTGCGCCGGATGCTGTGCGTCTCGGCGCTGAACCTGCTGGGGGCGGGCGCCGAGCCCGCCGCCCGGGAGGTGCTGGACGACCCGGAGCTCGGCGGTGCGGTGCGGGCCTGGCTGTCCGCGCTGGGCGCGACGGACGTGCCGGTGCCGGAGCGGACGATGGCGCTGTGGACGGTGGTCGACACCTTCGCCGCCCAGCTGCTGGACAGCGGCGGCGACGCGGCGCTGCTGCGCGAGCTGATCACCGACCTGCCGGTGAAGGGCGACCCGGCGTCGTGGTTCGGTGAGCTGTGGCGGGTCGACCACCCGTACACGGCGGACGTCCTGGAGGCGATCGGCGAGCTGCACACGGACCGGGCGCTGGCCAAGGAGGCGCGCAAGGCGGCCTTCAAGGCCCGGTCGAAGGGCTGACGAGGCGCTGAGGAAGGGCTGAGGAGGGGCGGGCGAGGACGGCGGAGGGGCGGACGACGGGCTACGGGAGGTCCAGCGAGCCGTCCTCGGTGAAGGGGAAGAACGGGTTGTGGGCCAGCTCCCACAGGTGCCCGTCCGGGTCCTCGAAGTAGCCGGAGTAGCCGCCCCAGCTGGTCGGGACCGGCGGCTTGACCACCACGGCGCCGGCCTCGACCGCGGTGCGCAGCGCGGCGTCCACCAGGGCGGGGGACTCCAGGTTCACCGCCAGGGTGACGCCGCGGAAGGAGGGTTCGCCGGTCGCGGGTACGCCCGCGTCGGCGGCCAGCTCCTCGGAGGGGAAGAGGCCCAGCACCGAGTCGGAGGTGCGGAACCAGACGATCTCCGGGCTGGAGGCGGCGGAGCGCCGCCAGCCGAGGTCCTGGTAGAACCGGGCGCTGCGGTCGAGGTCGGAGACGCCGAGGGTGACGATGCTGATCCGGGCGGGGAAGGCGGGCTGGGCTGCGTCGTTCTGTGCTGTCATGCCGCCAGCGTAGGGAGGGCTGCTGACATCGTGGCCGACGGACACGGCCACCGCCCCCGTACGGCAGCGGAGCTGATGACCCGGCAGCTCCCGGCACGTAAAGTGGCGTCAGCGGTGCGGGCGCGAGGACTCGGGGGTGCGGCAGAGGATGGTGCGGGAGAGCGGCGGAAGGCCCCAGGAGTGGAACGTCGAGCGGTCGGGGCCGGAGCGGTCGGGCGGGCCGGAGCGCTTCGCCGGCCAGGAGGACTTCTCCCGCCGGACCCTCGCCACGGTGGACTTTCCGGTGTACGGCGTGGCCGGGCCGCCCGGCCGGGGCGAGGCGCTCGCGGCCTTCGAGACCTGCGGCGGTGAACTGCGCTGGGTCGAGGTGCAGTGCGGTGACTGGACCACCGCGGCCGGGCCGTACGTGACCGTGCGGACGTACCGGCCGGGGGCCGACGGCTGTGAGGTGCTGCCCGAGCTGGAGGACGTGGTCGAGGACGAACGGGACCGCGTCTACGAGCAGTTGGGCGTGGACGAGGGCGACGGGCCGGGCCGGGTGCGGACGCTGCGGGAGTGGATCACCGTGGACGGTGAGCCCTGCGCGGTGGAGGTGCACGAGGACCGGCCGGTGCCCGGCGGGGCGGTGGTCGGCGGGGCCCCGGGCGGTGCGGCAGCCGGCGCGGCCTCGGGCGGGCCGGAGGTCGCCGGGCCGGTGTGGGCCGTCCGGTTGCGGGTCGACGGGCAGGCCGTCACGGTGTGCGGGCGCGGGCTGCCCCCCGGCGGGGTGGAGCTCGCCGGGATCGGGGACTTCGACTGCTACCTGCGCGGGCGCACCGAGCTGCTGCGCGACCTGGCCTCCCGCCGGGCCCGCTACGTCCCGGTCGAGGAGCGTGAACTGCCGACCGTCGCGGGGCTGGAGGCGCACCGGGAGCTGATCGCCCAGAGCATCGCGGAGGCCGCCGCGATCGAGGCGCAGGTGCGGGTCGGGCGGACGCCGCGGCTGCCGCGCGGGCTGCGCGGGGACGTCTGCGCGGTGCGCTGGGAGGCGGCCGTGCGCCAGCAGATGCGGCTCGCCACGGAGACCCGGGAGGAGGCCGCGGCGGCGGTGACCTCGATGGTCAACCACCTCAACCGGCTGTCCCAGCAGACGCACTGGCTGATCGGGACGCCGCAGGGCGAGGCGGCGGTCGAGGAGGTGGTCCGGTACACCGTGTTCGCCAGCGAGGTGGCGAGCCTGCCGGCGCAGCGGGCCTGGGAGCAGCTGTGGCGGGAGCGGCCGGGGACGGCCGGGTCGGGCACGCCGGAGGAGCACCGGCTGGTGGAGCAGCTGTGGCTGGCGGCCTGGGAGCAGTGGCGGACCGGGCGGGGCTGACCCGCGTTCGACCGACGTGCGCTCGACCGATCCGGACACGGCTGACCCGCGTTCGGTAAAGCGCGGGTCATGTGTCGGTCATCGGTTGGCAAATGGTCGCCTCGTCGTGCGGTGGGCGTCATGCCGGGTTCACCCCTGCGGCGGAGTCTGCTGGGCGTCGACGACCTGCCTCGACGCCCGTACACCCCCCCCAGGAGTTGCTGCCATGTCGCTGTCCCGTCGGGACTTCGTCAACCGTTCCACCCTCGTCGGGGCCGGCGTGCTGATCGCCGGCGGTGCCGAGGCGCTGGCCAGCGCCCCCGGTGCGATCGCCGCGCCGGTCGGCGGCGAGGCCCCGGTCGCCGCCGCGGCCGGTGCGGCCGGGACCAACGCGGCGGGCGGCGCCGCGATCGGCTACGGCCCGCTGGTGCCGGACCCGGCCGGGCTGCTCTCGCTGCCCGCGGGCTTCTCGTACAAGGTGCTCAACCGGGCCGGGCAGACCCGGCTGCGCACCGGCGAGTTCACCCCGAGCAACCACGACGGCACGTCCGCCTTCGAGGACGAGCGCGGCGGCAACCTGATGGTGGTCAACCACGAGCTGTCCGGCGCCCGGGCCAACTGGCCGCACCCGGTGCCGCTGACCGAGGGGCACGTCTACGATCCGGGCGCGGCCGGCGGCTGCACGATCGTGCACGCCAAGCGGGACGGCTCGGTCGAGCAGTGGGTCGGCATCGCCGGCACCGCCACCAACTGCGCGGGCGGGGTGACCCCGTGGGGCACCTGGCTGTCCGGCGAGGAGACCGAGGACAAGGCCGGCAAGAACGGCTTCACCAAGGACCACGGCTACGTCTTCGAGGTCGACCCCTTCGACGACGACTACAACCGCGACCCGCAGCCGGTGAAGGCCTTCGGCCGGTACGCCCACGAGGCCGTGGTCGTGGACCCGAAGCGCGGTCACGTGTACCTCACCGAGGACGCCTCCAACCCGAACGGCCTGCTGTTCCGCTGGACCCCGCCGGCCGGCTTCCGGCACGGCCGGTACCAGCTGCGCAAGCTCGCCGCCGACGCCGGCGTGCTGGAGGCCTTCAAGGTCTTCGACGCCCAGGGCAGGTTCGTCGACGACCTCTCCCGGGCCACCAAGGTCGGCACCGTCTACGGCGCCGACTGGGTCAAGGTGCAGGACCGCGACGCCCGGACCGTCTCGGTGCGCAAGCAGTTCAAGGAGGGCGAGGTCACCCGGGCCCGCAAGCTGGAGGGCATGTGGTGGGGTGACGGCGGCTTCTACTTCGTCTCCAGCTACGCCCGTTCGGAGAGCCCGCTGCAGCACGACGGCCAGGTGTGGTTCTACAACCCGGCGCGTCGCACCATCACCCTCAAGGTGCTGCTGGGCGTCAACGACGACGTCCTGGGCGACCACGACAACTACGACGGCCCGGACAACATCACCGTCTCGCCGTACGGCGGCATCGTGATCGCCGAGGACGGCAACGGGATCTCGCACCTGTTCGGCGCCACCGAGGACGGGCTGGTCTACCCGATCGCCCGCAACGAGCTGAACATCGGCAGCGCGGCCAAGCCCGAGTTCAGCGAGTTCACCGGGGTGACCTTCTCGGACGACGGCCGGACCCTCTTCGCCAACATCCAGGAGCCGGGCATCCAGCTGGCGATCAGCGGGCCGTGGCGCCGGCTGAACGAGCACAAGCGCGGCCAGGGGTACGGAGCCTGACGGATCATCAGTCAGACGGCTGCCCGCGGACTACTCGTCCGCGGGCAGCCGCAGTTGCAGCATCGCCAGCAGCCGCTGCTGCGGCTGGGCGAGGTCGATGCCGGTCAACTGCTCGGCGCGGCGCACCCGGTAGCGCAGGGTGTTGGGGTGGATGTGCAGGGCGTCGGCGGCGACCCGGACCTCGCCGAGCGCGTCCAGCCAGGCGAGCACCGACTCGGCGAGCCGGGTGTGGTGGCGGCGGTCGTACGCGGTGAGCGCGGTGAGCCGCGGGTCGCGCAGGCCGGTGCGGTCCTGGAGCAGTGCGAGCACCTCGCTGACCAGCACCTCGGCCTGGACGTCGATCAGCGCCGCGACGTCGAGGTCGACCCCGCCGCGGCCCATCGCGTCCAGGATGCGGTCGGCCTGGGCGCGGGAGTCCGGCACCTGGGACAGGCCGTCGACGGTCGAGCCGATCGCGGCGCGCAGCGGGACGCCGAGGTGCTCCCGGGCGGCGGTGACCACCTCGGCCGCCCAGTCGCGCACGGTGGTCATCGGCAGGCCGGGCGGGAGCTCGGGCAGCAGCACGTAGACCCGGGACTCGATCGGGGCGAGCAGTGCGGCGCGGTGCCGGGCGGCGGTGTGCACCGAGATCAGGCCGGTGACGTCGGAGCGGTGCAGCGCCTCGGTGGTGCGGGCCCCGTACGCGAGCACGGTGGCCGGGCGGCGCAGGTCCAGGCCGAGGTGGGTGGCCAGCGACTGGGGGCCGGTGGAGCCCTCCAGCAGTCCGGTCAGCAGGGTCTGGGTGAGCCGGACGTCGGCGGACAACTCGCGTCGGCGGCGCACCAGTTGGGCGGCCGCGACCCGGGCAGCGCCGACCAGGGCCTGCTCGGCGTGGGCGGCCAGCGGCTGGGCGCCCTCCTGCACCCAGATGGTGCCGAGCGGCTGCGCGCCGGCCCGGATGCCGACCGCCAGGCGGCGGCGCAGGCCGAGTTCGGGGTGCGGTTCGACCGCGATCGGGGTGTCCGAGCTGCGCAGGTGCTGGAAGATGCCCCACTCGCGGAGCTTGGAGAGGTACGGCTCGGGGCCCTGCCAGCCGAGGATGGAGAGCCGGCGCAGGTCGTCGACCTCGTCGGAGTCGGAGGAGCGGGAGTAGGCGAGGACCCGGCTGGAGGTGTCCTCGATCGAGACGATGCCGTCGGTGAGCACGGCGACGGTCTGGGCGAGGGAGAAGAGGTCGCCCGCGTTGGGTTCGGGGGCGCCGGGGGAGGCCGGGGCGTCGGGACCGGCGATGATCGCCCGGGCCAGCGAGTCCAGGTGCTCCCAGCGGGTCTCCCGGCGCACCGACAGCAGGGCGACGCCCGCGTCGGTGGCGGCCTCGCGCAGGGCGTCGGCCTGGCCGGGGGCGTCCAGCTTGACCGCGACGGCGGCGGCGCCGGCCCGGCCGGCCGCGCGCAGGGCGGGGAGGGCAGCGCGGCCGCGGGCGCCGATGGCGAGCACGAGTTCGCCGGGGGAGGCGGTCGGCGGGTCCTCTGGGTCGAGGATCGCGACGTCGCGGACGGGGACGTCCAGGCCCTGGGGGGCGGCCTGGAGTTCGACCAGGGGTTCGCCCAGGGACATCAGCAGCTGGCGGAGCGGGAGCCCGGGGGTGGTCACGCCGGGCCTCCTTCATCCGCTCGGACAACGGTGTGCGGTTGATTTTAGCCGGTTGGACAGCGCCGGGACCGGCCAACGGTTCCGGCCGGGGCGTCCGGCCGGGGGTGGTGCCGGGCGTGGTCCCGAGGGTGGTGCCGAGAGTGGTCCTGAGGGTGGTGCCGGTGGGGCGGGTAGGGCGGATGGGGCTGTCGTGACCGTTGTGTGATCGCTTTCGTCGGTCCGGACAACGCCGTACGGGGGAATTTAGCCGCCCGGCCAATCAAGTGGCCGGGCAGCCAGGAATAGCGTTCGTGCTGTGGCCCGTGCGTGACCCGCGCAGGCCTTCCCCCGCATTGCAACGAAGGAGAGCGTGCGCCTCATGGACGCTGTGACCCAGGTCCCCGCGCCGGTGAACGAGCCGGTCCACAGCTACGCCCCCGGCAGCCCCGAACGGGCTCGCCTGGAGGCCAAGCTGAAGGAGCTGGGCGGCCAGGAGCCGGTCCAGCTGACCATGACGATCAACGGTGAGCGCCGGATGGGCGGCGGCACCGAGATCCACGTCGTCCAGCCGCACAACCACGCGGCTCGGCTCGGCACCCTGCGCAACGCCACCCAGGCCGACGCGCAGGAAGCCATCGACACTGCCCTGGCCGCTGCCCCGGCCTGGCAGGCGCTCTCCTTCGACTCGCGCGCCGCGATCTTCCTCAAGGCCGCCGACCTGCTGGCCGGCCCCTGGCGCGAGACCCTGGCCGCCGCCACCATGCTCGGCCAGTCCAAGACCGCCCAGCAGGCCGAGATCGACACCCCCTGCGAGCTGGTCGACTTCCTGCGCTTCAACGTGCACTTCGCCCGCCAGATCATGGCCGAGCAGCCGGTCTCCTCGGACGGCGTGTGGAACCGCAGCGACCACCGCCCGCTGGAGGGCTTCGTCTACGCGATCACCCCGTTCAACTTCACCGCGATCGCCGGCAACCTGCCGACCGCGCCCGCGCTGATGGGCAACGTGGTGCTGTGGAAGCCGTCCCCCACCCAGCAGTACTCCGCGCACCTGCTGATGCAGCTGCTGGAGGAGGCCGGCCTGCCCAAGGGCGTCATCAACATGGTGACCGGCGACGGCCTGGACGTCTCCGCCGTCGCGCTCAAGCACCCCGCGCTGGCCGGCATCCACTTCACCGGCTCCACCGCCACCTTCCAGCACCTGTGGCGTTCCGTCGGCGAGAACATCGCCGGCTACCGCACCTACCCGCGGATCGTCGGCGAGACCGGCGGCAAGGACTTCCTGGTCGCCCACCCGTCCGCCGACCCGGCCGTGCTGAAGACCGCGATGACCCGCGGCGCCTTCGAGTTCCAGGGCCAGAAGTGCTCGGCGCTCTCCCGCGCCTACGTCCCGGCCTCGATCTGGGCCGGCCTCAAGGACGAGTTCGCCGCCGAGGTCGACGGCCTCACCATGGGCGACGTCAGCGACCTGTCCAACTTCATGTCGGCCGTCATCGACGAGCGCGCCTTCGCCAAGAACAAGGCCGCCATCGACCGCGCCCACGCCGACGCCTCCGTCGAGGTCCTCGCCGGTGGCAGCTACGACGACTCGGTCGGCTACTTCGTCCGCCCGACCGTCCTGGTCTGCCAGGACCCGGCCGCGGAGTACTTCCGCGAGGAGTACTTCGGCCCGATCCTCGCCGTGTACGTCTACGAGGACGAGAAGTACGAGGAGATGCTGGCCCAGATGGAGTCCGTCTCCGCCTACGGCCTGACCGGCGCCATCATCGCCCAGGACCGCGCCGCGGCCCAGGACGCGATGCACAAGCTGCGCTTCGCCGCCGGCAACTTCTACATCAACGACAAGCCCACCGGCGCCGTCGTCGGCCAGCAGCCCTTCGGCGGCGGCCGCGCCTCCGGCACCAACGACAAGGCCGGCGCCAAGCAGAACCTGGCCCGCTGGACGTCGACCCGCTCGGTCAAGGAGACCTTCGTCCCGCCGACCGACTACCGCTACCCGCACATGGGCTGACCAGCCCACCCCGACCGCTCTGCGCCCCGTAGCCAACGGTCACCCGCGACGCCCGGCCCCGCAGCCGGGCGCCGCCCCGCCGGGGCGGCGGCTCACCCCCGTACCGCCGCCCCGGCTCTTTCTGCCACCCTTGGAAACATCAGCTCCAGGAGTCACGATGCTCCGTTCCGCCCTTCTCGCGGCCTCGCGGTCCCCCCAGGTCCGCACCGTGGTCGAGAAGTTCCCCCCGACCCACGCGATAGTCGAGCGCTTCGTCGCCGGTGACGTCCTCGACGACGCCGTGACCGCGACCGACGACCTGGTCGCGACCGGCCGCAAGGTCACCCTCGACCACCTCGGCGAGGACACCAAGGACGCCGCCCAGGCCGCCGGCACCGCCGAGGCGTACGAGCACCTGCTCAAGGCCCTCAAGGAGACCGGCCTCGCGGCCGGTGCCGAGGTGTCCGTCAAGCTGTCGGCCGTCGGCCAGTTCCTGCCGGTGGACGGCGAGAAGATCGCGCTGGAGAACGCCCGCCGCATCTGCGAGGCCGCCGCCGACGCGGGCACCACGGTGACCCTCGACATGGAGGACCACACCACCACCGACTCCACCCTCGCCATCGCGCGCGAGCTGCGGGCGGACTTCCCCTGGCTGGGCGTCGTCCTCCAGGCCTACCTGCGCCGCACCGAGGCCGACTGCCGCGAGTTCTCCGGCCCCGGCTCCCGGGTGCGCCTGTGCAAGGGCGCCTACAAGGAGCCCGAGTCGGTCGCCTTCCAGGGCAAGCACGAGGTCGACCTCGCGTACGTCCGCGCGCTCAAGATCCTGATGGCCGGCGAGGGCTACCCGATGATCGCCTCGCACGACCCCAACATGATCAAGATCGCCGGCCAGCTGGCCCAGTGGAACAACCGCACCCGGGACTCCTTCGAGTACCAGATGCTGTTCGGCATCCGCCCCGAGGAGCAGCTGCGCCTCGCGGAGGAGGGCAACACCATGCGGGTCTACCTCCCGTACGGCCAGGAGTGGTACGGCTACTTCATGCGCCGCCTCGCCGAGCGCCCGGCCAACCTCACCTTCTTCCTGCGCGCCATGGCCACCCGTAGCTGACCCTGGCGGCAGGATGAACGGCCCGCACCCCTGACGGGGGGTGCGGGCCGTTCCGTTTGGCTATGGGCGGAGGAAGTACTTGGTGTCCAGCTCGAAGTCGAACGGGGCGGGGAGGGCGAGCGGCTCACCGAAGGCGGCCAGGTGGACTTCGGTGTACTCGTCCCGGTGGGGCTTGCCGAAGAGGCTGACCTGCGATTTCTCGCGGTCGATGAGGAGGTACAGCGGGATGCCGGCCCGGGCGTAGCAGTGGCGCTTGGCGATGCGGTCCTGGTCCGGCTTGCTGGAGGTGATCTCGGCGACCATCGCGAGCCCGTCCGGGTCCATCCAGGGCGGGGCGTCCCAAAAGATGTCGAGTTCCCTCGGAGCGAAGGTCAGGTCCGGGATGACGTAGTTCTTGGGGCAGAGACCACCCCTGGCCAATCGAAGCCCCTTGTTGCCGGAACCTTGCATACGGACTGCTGACTTCGCCTTCACCTCGTCGATCAGCAGGTCGAAGTAGTACTCGTGCCTGCCGTCCGGCGGTGGTGCCACGATGATCTCCCCCTCGATGAGCTCAGCCCGGAAGCCTTCGGGGGAGTGCAGGCTCAGGAAGCTCTCCAGCAGGATGTCGGCCTGCGACGGGGAGTTCGTGATCGGTTGCTCATGCGCCACAGCACTCATGATGCCCCTCCTTCGGATGGGCGTCACGCTATTCGCCCTTCGGTCGGGTTATGCAGTACACGGCGGACTTTCACTCGATGGTGTGAGTTTGAGGTCCGGCATAGGATTCCGGTACTGGTCAACTTGGCTTTCAGCGGTAGGAGTTGGGGATGTCCAAGGGGTTCGAGGAGTTCGAGGGGTTGTCGACGCCGTTGGTGGCGGATGCGTGTGTGCGGCTCGGGGTGGGGGTGCGGGCGGCGCCGGTGGGGGTGGGGGCGGTGGTGGCCGGGGCGCGGGTGGCGGGGCGGGTGCTGCCGGTGCGGCACTACGGGAGCGTGGACGTGTTCCTGGAGGCGTACGGAGGCGCGCTGGACGGGGACGTGCTGGTGATCGACAACGGCGGGCGGACCGACGAGGCCTGCATCGGGGACCTCGCGGTGCTGGAGGCGCGGGCCGCCGGGGTGGCCGGGATCGTGGTGTGGGGGCTGCACCGGGACACGCCCGAGCTGGTGGAGATCGGGCTGCCGGTGTTCAGCTACGGCGCGCTGCCGGTGGGCCCGCTGCGGCTGGACGGCCGGGAGCCGGAGGCGCTGGAGTCGGCGCGGTTCGGGCCGCACCTGGTGACCGCCGGGGACGTGGTGTTCGCGGACGCGGACGGGGTGCTGTTCGTGCCGGCCGACCGGGCCGGGGAGGTGCTGGAGACGGCCGCCGGGATCGCCGCCACCGAACGGGCGCAGGCCGGGCGGATCACGGCCGGGGACACCCTGCGGAGGCAGACCCGCTTCGAGGAGTTCCTGGAGCGGCGGGCCGCCGACCCGTCGTACAGCTTCCGGCAGCACCTGCGGCGGGTCGGCGGGGCGATCGAGGAGTAGGGCCCCCGTGGTTACAGCGGGCGGTACATGACGTGCAGGCCGACGTAGCCGTCGACCGGGTGGTGGAAGGCCTCGGGGACGGTGCCGACCACCTCGAAGCCCAGCGAGCGGTACAGCTTGACGGCGTGGTCGTTGTTGGCGACCACCGCGTTGAACTGCATGGCGCGGAAGCCCGCCCCGCGGGCCCAGTCGAGGGTGTACTCGACCAGGGCCCGCCCGATGCCCTTGCCGTGGTGCGCCGGGTCGACCATGTAGCTGGCGCTGGCCACGTGCCCGCCGTTGCCGGGGCGGTTGCGGTTCATGGTGGCGGTGCCGAGGACCGTGCCGTCCTCGTCGACGGCGACCACGGTGCGGTCGGGGGCGGTTTTCATCCACCACTCCCGACCCAGCTCGGAGGGCATGTCCAGGGGGTAGGGGAAGGTCTCGCCGGCGGCGACGATGGTGCGGAAGAACGGCCAGATGGCCGACCAGTCCTCGGGGGTGGCTTCGCGGATGATCATCCGACCAGGATGATCCCCGGTGGTGGGCCGTGCCACTGGTTTTCCCGCCCGGCGCCGGTCAGTTGCCGAGAAGGGTGGACTCGACCTGGGCGGCGGCGAACTTCTGGCCCTTGGCGTTGGGGTGCACCAGCGCGTACTTGAGCGGGATGATGCTGGTCAGCACGCCGTCCAGCCAGTGGTCGGGGTCGCAGACGCTGTGTCCGGCGGAGCCGGGGTAGAGGTCGACGTAGGTGTCCTGCTGGGCCGAACTCGTCTGCTGGATGGCCAGGTTGAGCGGCTTGAGGATGCTGTCGCGGGCCCAGCCGAGGTCGCCGGGGGTGAAGGTGCCGAACTGCAGCAGGCTGCCGTACTGGCAGCGGGCGGCGTCCTCGGGGATCAGGTGCGGGTAGCCGACGGTGACGACCCGGGCGGACGGGGCCTTCGTCCGGAGGGCGGTGAGCATGGCGGTGTAGTCGGTGCGCAGCTGGTCGAGCCGGCCGGGGATCTGGGCGTCGTACTTGTCCTTGCAGGGCGTGCCCAGGCCGAGGTGGGTGGCGCCGAGTTCGATGCAGTCCTTGAGGATCTGCCCGAAGCCGAGGTCGTTGCCGCCGGTGCTCACGGTGATCACGTCGCTGGCCGGGTCGACGACGTCGATCTGCGGCGGGACGGGCGGGTACGGCGCGTCGGGGTCGCTGCCGAAGGGCGGGAGCGGGCGGCCGAGCGGGCTCTGCTTGTTCGTGGAGACGTCCGGGCTGGTGGCGCCGCTGCAGCTGGCGTTGTGGAGGTCGACCAGTGCGCCGAGGTCGCGGCGGATCAGCTCGGGGTAGGAGCCGGTGGTGCGGGCGCAGCCGTCCTGGGGCGCGGTGAGGTCGCCGGTGGCCTCGATGACGCCCGCGGTGTAGGAGTCGCCGAGGGCGGCCCACTTGAGCGGGCCGGTCCGGGTGGCGGGCTTGGTCCCGGCGTGAGCCGCGCCGGGGGTGATCAGGCCGGCGGTGAGGGCGACGGCGGCGCCGGCGACGGCGAGGCGGGACGGGAAGCGGGGCACGGTCTCTCCTCCACGGGTGCGCGGGTGGTGCGGGTGCGCGGTCACGGGGGAGAGCGCGAATCACCCCCCGGAGAGTCAATCGAGTCGATCCGTGGACGACTTGATGCCCCAAGGGGGTGAAATCGCTGGCGTGGCTTTGACGTTGAGCGATGCGGTCGGGATCAGAGGAGGGCGGCGGAGGGTTCGATCATCGCCCGGGCGGTCTTGCCGTCGACGAACTCGCCGAGCGCCGTCATCTCCCACTCGCCGGTTGGGCGGCGGACCAGCTTGCACATCACCACGCCGGTACGCGGCTCGGAGTGGGTCAGGTCGAAGCGGACCAGTTCCTCCTCGGTGCGGACGTCCACCAGGCGGCAGTAGGCGTTCCGCAGCTCGGTGAACTTCTGGCCGGAGAAGGAGTTGACCACGAACACCAGCGCGTGGACCTCGGCCGACAGGCCCTCCAGGTGGACGGTGAGCGCCTCGTCGTCGCCGCCGTCACCGCCGACCAGGTTGTCGCCGGAGTGGGCGATCGCGCCGTTGAAGATGCTCAGCTTCATGAACCAGGCCGTCTCCAGGCGCCGGTGCTTCGCGTCGAAGGCCAGGCAGGAGGCGTCCAGGTCGATGTCACGGCCGCGGGCGGCGGACTCCCAGCCGAGAGCCATCCGGACCGAGGAGAGGAAGGGGCGGCCGTTCTTCACCAGGGAGACGGAGCTGCCCTTGACCAGGTTGACCCGGCCCTTGTCGAGGGTGACCTTGGGGCGCTCGGTGGGGTCGGGGGCGGGCGTCGCTGCCGGGGCCGGGGCCTGGGCCTGGGCCTGGGCCGGGGGCTCCGGGGGTGCGGCGGGCATGGACGGGAGGGTGGCCAGGGCGATCCGGGGGTCGACCGAGGGAGCCGGCGGCGCCGGGGGCACGGGCGGGGCCGGGGGCACCGGCGGGACGGGCGGGACGGGCGGCAGCGGAAGGTCGGCCGGGGAGTGCATCTGGAGGGTCGGCGCGCTCGGCTGCGGGGCGGGGGTCGGCGCAGGCTGCGGTGCCGGGGTCGGTGCCGCCTGCGGTGCCGGTGCCGGGGAGTCGTCGACGGTGACGCCGAAGTCGGTGGCGATGCCCGCCAGCCCGTCCGCGTACCCCTGGCCGACCGCGCGCACCTTCCAGACCCCGTTGCGCCGGTAGATCTCGACCACGATGAGCGCGGTCTCCAGGCCCAGCCGGGGCGGGGTGAAGGTGGCCAGGACGGCACCGGTGTCGGCGTCCCGGACGGTGGCGGTGGGCTCGATCCCGGCGAAGGTGGCGGACTGGTCGGCCGGGCTGGCGGTGACCACGACCTTGCTAATGTCGGCCGGGACGGCCGGGGTGTCGACGGTGATCGCGTCCGGTGCTCCGGCGGCGGCCGGGCGCAGGCTCACGCCCGGGCCGTGCGGGGCGTTGAAGAAGACGAAGTCGGCGTCCGAGCGGACCTTGCCGGCGTCGGTCAGCAGCAGGCCGGAGACGTCCAGCGCCTTGGGCGCGGTGACCTCGACGGTCACCCGCGCGGCGGTCAGCGGTGCGTTGCCGCCTTGAGTCAGGACGGTGGACAAGGACTCCTCCTCGGGTGCGGAACGACGGCCCGGGCCGGGGCCGCTGGGGGCGTCGGGCCGGGTGCTGCACACAGTAACGAACGGGGGTGCGGGGAAGAGCCCGGTGAGCTGGCCGATCGTCGGACGATCGGATCGGCCGAGGGGAGGTCAGTGGATCAGCCGGGGGGGAGGTCAGCGGACCTGGCCCACCGGCTGCTGGGCGTCCTGCGGCGCGGGCTGCCGGGTGGGCTGCTGGGCGGCCCGCTGGTCGGCCTGCGGCGCCGAGGGGCCGAAGCCGCCGAGCGCGGCGACCGCCCGGGGGCGGTCGATGCCGAAGGCAGCGGCGTTCCAGCCCTCCTGCGGGCCCGACTTGCGCACCGGACCGGCCTGGACGGCCGGGCGGGTGCCGCGTACGACGAAGCTGTAGCGGCCGGGCTCGACGTCGGTGCCGGGCGGGGTGGTGAAGCGGTAGACCAGGGTGCCGCGTTCCTGCTGGGTGGTCACCACGGCGCCCGGCAGGTCGGTCCAGACGGTTCCGGTGCCGGGGGCCAACTCGCCTGCGGCGAGCCGGAATTCGGCCTGCAGTGCGGTGACCGGTTCGGTCACGGTGAGGTCGAGCGCGTGCCGGAGGCCGTCGCGGCCGAGGGCGGTGGTCAGCCCGGTGCCGGTCAGGGCCTGGTCGGTGTCCGGGGCGGTGCCGTCGGTGCTGCCGTCGGCGGCGCCAGTGCCGTCGGTGCCGGCGGCGTTTCCGGGGACGACGGCGGCCGGCGGCGGGAGCGGGCGGCCGGGCTTGGCCGGCTGGAGCGCGGGCGGGTGCGGGGACTCGCCCGTACCGGCTGCGCCGACGTCCGGTCGTCCGGTGCCCGGCTGCCCGGGGGCCGTCTGCCCGGTGCCCGGCTGCCCGGGGGCCGGGGCGGACGGGTCGGCGGCCGTGGGCGGCTGGGCGGAGGGGGAGGAGCCGTCGGCCGGGGTGTCGGCCGAGGGGCGCGGGTCGTGCCCGGCGGAGGCCTGCCCGCCGGCCGGCGGTGCGACCGGGGCGGCCGTTCCGGCCCGCAGCCCTGACGGCGGCGTGGCGGCGGCGTTGGCCGGGCCGGACGGGTGCGTCGACGGGTGGCCGGAGGGCTTCGGGGCGTGCGGGTGGCCGGAGGGCGGGGGAGGGGTGTCCGTGGTCCGCTCGGAGGCGGCCTCGGCCTGGTCCGTACCGCTCGGGCTGGGCGGCGGGGTGGTGCCGACCCGGGCGACGCCGGCCCGACGGCCGATGCCCTGCTGCTCGTTCAGCAGGAGGGTGGTGGCGATGCTGATGCCGACGACGGTGGACATCGCCATCGCGGCACCGGAGAAGCGCAGGGTGGGCAGCCGGAAGCGGCCGCCGAACGGGCGGGGCCGACCGTGTCGACCCTGCCGTGCGGGTTCGTGCTGCACGTCCCGCGTGGTCTCCCCACGCACAGCCACCGGACCCCTCCCTCCCCGAAGCCGCCGTCGCGTCGCCGTATTCTCCCACGCACCACGCCGGGCAGCGGTCCGGCCGTTCCGGGCCGGCCTCGCGGGCGGGCCCGCGCCGGGAGGGGGAGAGCGTACCAGCGGGTGGCCGGACGACGGACAGTATCCCTCCATTTTCCGGACATCCGTTCGATGAGCGGAAGTTGACGGTCCGTCTGATATTCCTGGTAAGGGTCGGCGGGCCCGGGCGGGGGTTATTGCAACCCCCTTGCAACCCTTGCCCGCCCGGTCGCGGGTGACGCAGGCTGATGGCATCCCGCGCCGTTCCCGGAGAGACCGTCATGCCGCCCGACCCGCTGTCCGCAGCCTCCAGCGCCCCCCTCGCCGCCACCCCCACGGGCGGCGATGGGGGTGGCTCCACCGCCGCTCCGGTGTCGGTGGAGGAGGTGCTGACGCTGCGGATCTCACTGGGCGACGAAGTGGTCGGCGAGGTGTGCACCCGGTTCCGCTTCGACGCCGTACGGCCCTACGAGGTGCTGCTGACCTTTCACCTGGGGCGTCCGGACGAGGCGGACTGGGTGTTCTCCCGCGACCTGCTGCGCGACGGCCTCCAGGGGATCAGCGGCCAGGGCGACGTCAAGCTGTGGCCGGCGTACTGCCCCTGCCACGGCTCGACCCTGCACCTGGCGCTCGAATCCCCGCACGGCAGCGCCCTGCTGGAGGCCTCCAGGCCCCGGGTGCAGGCCTGGCTGGACCGTACCTACGCGCTGGTCTCGGCCGAGGCCGAGCGCGACTGCGGGCCCACCGACGCCCAGTTGGCCGCGCTGCTCGCGGGCGGCTGAGGGGCGCAACTGCCGCTTGCGGGTGGGGTGTTGGTGACGGCGCTGCCGGTGGATGCGTGGTTCGTGGGGGTGCTGTCCGTCGGTGGGTACGGCGCGTCGGGGTCGTCGCCCGGGTCGTCGCCCGGGACCGGCGGGCGCGCGCCGTGGCGCGGTGACGGCACGGGTGCCGCGGCCCCGGGCAGCCGGACCAGGCCCGCCACCAGCTCCGCCCGCAGCCGCCGTACCGCGGGGGCCGTGGAGGAGGGCAGCAGGTCGAGCGGATCGGCCGGCCCCTCCACCGTGACCAGCACCGAGTCGGCGAAGCGGTACGGCCGGTGGGCCAGCAGGCCGCCCAGGTAGCGGCGCAGCCGGGACAGTTCGGCGCGGACCGTCACCGTCCGCCCCGCGTCGCCGAACAGCGCCTCGGCCAACTGGGCCGCCGTACTGCCCTCGCGGGCGGTGGCGAGCAGCAGCAGGAGCTCGGCATGGCGCGGGCTGACCGGGTGCGACCAGCTGTCGGCCGCGCCCCGGACGGACAGCTCGGGGCGGTCCGGTCGCCGCAGGTCGAGCCGGAGCCGGGCGCCCTCGGCGCGCTCGGCGGTCACCGTGCCGGAGCCGTCCGCCCCGGTCGGGCGGACGGGCCGCACCAGCCAGCCGTCCGCGAGCGGTTCCAGTACGCACTCGCCCAGCCCCGGCACCCAGTGCACGGCGGCCGGGACCCAGCCCTCGCTGGGGATGCGCAGCCGGCTCTGCGGCGGCAGCCCGGCCGAGGCGGCGGTCCAGCCGGCCGCGTCCACCACCAGGGCCGGTCCGCCGACCCGGGCGAGCAGCGGGGCGGCCAGGGTGCGCAGCCGGTTCAGCGCCTCCAGGCGGTGGGCGCGCAGCTCGGTCTCGGCGAGCCGGGCGGCGGTGGCGGTGAGCTGGAGCAGGTACGGGCGGACGTTGTGGGCCGGGCCGCTGAGGTTGATGGCGCCGACCAGCCGGCCGGTGGTCGGGTCGTGCACGGGGGCGGCCACGCAGGTCCAGGTGTGGTGGCTGCGCAGGTAGTGCTCGGCGGAGTGGACGTGCATCGGGCGCTGGGCGCGCAGCGCGACTCCGATGCCGTTGGTGCCGACGGTCTCCTCGATCCAGCGGGCACCGGTGACGAAGCCGATCCGGTCGGCGCTGCGGCGCAGGCCGCGTTCGCCCTCCTGCCAGAGCACGTGGCCCTCGGCGTCGGCGATGGCGAGGATCAGCGGTGCCTGGCCCACCGGCTCCAACAGGGTCTCGCGCAGCACCGGCATGACGTTGTCGAGGCCGCTGGACCGGCGGCGCTGCTCCAGCTCGGCGGGGCCGAGCAGGACGGTGGAGGCACCGGTGTCGGGGTCGAGGCCGAGGCGGCGCAGCCTCGCCCAGGAGTCGCCGATCTCGGGGCGGGGTTCGAGCCGGCCGGGCGTACCGGGCCCGGGGCTCTCGGGGAGGACGAGTTCGCGGGCGGCGGCGTCGGCGAGGGTGCGTTCGTGGACCCTGGCCAGCTCCGCCGCGGTCGGCGGGGTGCGGCGCTCTGGTCGTCGGGACTGCCGTCCGGTCTGCCGCACTCGGGTTGCTCCTCGCCGCCGTTCGAGGACGCGCCGGGGTCGACGCGCTGACGAAAGAGTACGGGTGCGACGGGCGCGTGGGGACGGGGTCCACCAAGTCCGCATACCGGGCGGTACGGAAACGGCGGGGGGCGCCCGGCGGGCGTTCGTTCGGCGCCCTTCCCGTGCTCTTGCGGTGTCCTTTCGGCGATCGTCCGGCGCCCGTTCGGCGATGGTCGGGCGATGGTTCGGCGCCCGTTCGGCGATCGTTCGGAGCGCTTCCGGCGCCCGTCCGGCGCCTTTTCGAGGTCGGCCGGCAGCGCCCGTCCGGGGGCGGCTAGCGCTCCGTACCGGGTTCGTGCTGGGCGGCCTCGACGGTGTGGTGGAGGTCGGCGGTGGCCTCCAGGGTGGCGCCGGTGGTCAGGGCCAGGCAGGCGGCCAGCGCCAGTGCGACGGCCCGCAGCCGGGTGGCCGGGGCGGTGGAAGGGCGGGGCTGGAGGAGGGCCGCGACCCGTCGCGGGACCGGGCCGGAGTGGGCGGCGGCGACCAGCCGGGGCCGGGCCGGCCAGGGCGAGCGGCTCGCGGCGAGGGCGGCCCGGCCGACCGCGCGGGCGGTCACGGCACGGTCGCCGATCCGGGCGGCGGCCACCTCGTCGGCCCAGCGCTCCAGGTGGTACCCGAGGGGCGCGCGCAGTGGGCGGAGCGCCGGGTGGACGTCGGCGGCGTGCTCGGCGAGGGCGAGGAAGACGTGGTGCCGGCCGGTCAGGTGGGCGCGCTCGTGGGCGAGCAGGGCGGAGCGCTCGGGCCCGCTGAGGGCGCGCAGCATTCCGGAGGTGACCACGATCCGGCCGGGTTCGCCGGTCCGGCCGGGGCGGCGCAGGCGGCCGGGGAGGGCGAAGGCGTCGGCGCGCTCGTCGTCCAGCACGGTGAGCGGGTGGTCGGCGGGGTGCCGGAGCCGGGCCAGGGCCTGCCGCCAGGCCGCCAGGGCGGGGCGTCCGGCGGGGCGGCGTGCGAGGCGCGGGGAGGGGCGTCCGGCGGGGTGCAGGGCGGGGTCCTGGGGTCCGCGCTGGGCGCGCGCCCAGCGCATCGGGGCTTGCCGGGGGCGCGTGTCCGGATGCTGGTCGGCGTCCGTCTCAGCGCGCGTCGCGGTGTGCGATGCGGCGTCTGCCTCGTCGCCCGGCCCGGGGGCGCAGGCGGCGCCCGGGGCGGGCAGTGCGGCCCGGGCGGTGCGCAGTTCCAGGCACCGGCGGCGGGTCGTCCGTACGGCGAGGGCGCCGAGCGCGGCCAGGGCGAGGCCGGCCACCGCTGCGGCGAGCGGGGCGCTGGGCGCGGCGGCGGTGAGCCAGGGCAGCGAGAGGTGGCCGAGGGCGGCGACCGGGGGCAGCTGGAGCAGGCCGGCGGTGGCGAGCAGTCCGAGTGAGCAGAGGGTGCCGCCGGCCAGGACGGTGGCGGTGCCGGCCAGCAGCCAGGCGGCGGCCCGGGGCGGCAGCGACTCGGCGAGCCGGCGGGCCAGCGGGACGGTCAGGAAGGGCAGCAGCAGCGGCGCCCAGACGGCGATCATCACGGGGCGCCCGCCGATCCGGGGCCGCCCGTCGGTCGGGGGCCGCTCACCGGTCCGGGTCTGCCGTCCTCGACCCCGACATCGCTGCCGTCGCTGCCGTCGCTGCCGTCGCCGAGCAGGGCGCGCAGCAACTGCTCGTCCTCGGCGGAGAGGTCGGAGACGAAGCGGGCGAGCACGGTGGAGCGGTCGGCCTCGCGGCCGAGCTCGGTGTGCATCCGGCGGGCGGCGAGGCCCGCCGTGTCCTGGACGGTCGGGGTGTAGGCGTAGGCGCGGCCGGCCCGGGTGCGTTCGACCGTCCCCTTGTCGTGCAGCCGGGCCAGGATCGTCGCGATGGTGGTGCGGGCGAGGTCCCCGCCGAGCGCCGTCTGGACGTCCTGCGGGGTCATCGGCTGCCGGGCCGACCACAGGGCGGCCAGCACCTCGGACTCCAGCTCCCCGGCGGGCCGGCGGGCGGACGGTACGTCGGACATGGCGGCGCTTCCTCCAGCTTTCGTCTACAGTCATGTAGACCGTCTACGTCACTGTAGACGGTCCCGGGCGGGTCCGCCGCGCGTCGCGGCGACCGCCCCCCAACGTACGGGAGGTCCGCCAGCCTTGCTCCAGTTCCCCGCCGATCCGGCCGTTCACCTCGCGATGGGCACCCACCTCGCCGTGAACCCGCTGGACGCCTCCTCGCTGCTCGCCGCCTTCGGGGCGTTCGGCATCGCCGTGGTGCTGTTCGCCGAGACCGGCCTGCTGGTGGGCTTCTTCCTGCCCGGCGACTCGCTGCTGTTCACCGCGGGCCTGCTCTGCGTGCCCGGCGCCACCAAGGGCCCGCAGCTGCACCTGTGGCAGGTGCTCCCCGCCGCCCTGATCGGGGCGCTGGCCGGGGCCCAGGTCGGCTACCTGATCGGCCGGCGCGGCGGCCGGGCACTGCTGAGCCGCACCAAGCGCAAGAGCCTGCTGGAGGGCGCGGCGCGGGCCGAGGAACTGCTGGCCAAGTACGGCCACGGCAAGGCGATCGTGCTGGCCCGGTTCATCCCGGTGGTCCGTACGGTGCTGAATCCGCTCTGCGGCGTACTCGAAGTGCCGGTCCGCTCGTTCACCTTCTGGCAGGTCGCGGGCGGTGCGGTCTGGACCGTCGGCGTGGTGCTGGCCGGGTACGGGCTCGGGTCCTCGATTCCCGGGATCGACCAGTATCTGCTGCCGATCATCGGTCTGGTAGTAGTTGTCTCCGTGCTCCCCATTGTTCTCGAACTGTTCCGCGCCCGTAAGGCGCGCCGTCACGGAGGTGACGTGTGATGTCCTCTCGGGCTCTCGCCGTGTACGACGGCAGTGGCATCGACGGCGGCCTCTACACCCAGGTGAACAAGTGGGCGCAGTCCGCCCCGACCTGGCTGGACGACGTGATCAAGGTCTGGTCCGCGATCGGCCTCGGCCTGTTCGCCCTGTTCATGCTGTACGCCTGGTGGCGTGCGCGCGGCGCCGACTCCGCGGTGATGGCCAAGGTGCTCGCCTCCCCGGTGATCGTGGTCGTCGCGTACGGCCTCAACTCCGTGCTCAAGGGCATGGTCGAGGAACTCCGGCCGTGCGCGCAGATCAAGGGCAGCGTCTCGCTGGAGACCTGCCCCGCCGCCGGGGACTGGTCCTTCCCCAGCAACCACTCGGTGATCGCCTTCGCCGCCGCGATCTCGCTCTGGTTCGTCAGCCGCCGGCTCGGCGTCGTCGCCACCGTCTTCGCGGCCCTGATGGCCGCCTCCCGGGTCTGGGTCGGCGTGCACTACCCCCACGACGTGGCGGTCGGCGCCCTCGTCGGCACCCTGGTCGCGCTGGTGCTGGCCCCGCTGGCCGGACGCTGCGGACCGCTCGTCGACAGGATGCGGTCGGGCGCGCTGCGCCCCCTCCTCGGCCCCGGCACGGTGCCGGTGGTGACCCGCGGGTACGCCTCGCACCGCGCGCAGTAGAACCCGTAGAACCCATTTCGTGAGCGGCCCGCCCCTTGTCCGGTTTCGGACGGCGGGTGGAGCATGTGAGCCGGGCGTGCGGCCCCTGACGGGGGCGCCCGCCCGGCTCAGTCGTGCTCGGGGCGCGAAGGCACCGGGCGCCAGCGGAGGGAGTGCCGAATGCCGTACCGACTCGACGTCACGCAGGGGGACTGGCCGGGCGACCTGCTGCACAAGGGCGTCGAAGGACTGCTCGCCGAGGCCATGGTGCTCACCCTCGCCACCGCCGGCCACGAGCACGGACCGCACGCCAACCTCGCCTTCTTCGCCTACGACGAGGACCTCGTCCTCTACTTCGTCAGCGAGCGCTCCACCCGGCACAGCCACCACCTCGCCGAGGAGGCCCGGGCCGCCGCCACCGTCTTCCTGCCGCCGCCCGCCTTCGGCGAGCAACTGCGCGGACTCCAGCTGACCGGCAGCGCGGGCGAGGCCTGGGGGCACCAGGCGGAAGCCGCCCTGGCGGCCTACCAGGGGCGGTACCCGGCCTTCGCCCAGGACGAGGAGGTCCGGCGGCAGTACCTCACCGGGGGCGGCGCGGCGGCGCTGTACCGGTTCCAGGTCGAGGACCTCACGGCGGTCGACGAGCCCAACTTCGGACGGCGCAACTACCTGCGGGCCCGGGTGGTGCGGGAGTAGCTCACCGCCCGTCCCGCGGGCTGCCGCCGATGACGAGCCCGCGCCGGTACGGCACCCGGCGCGGGCGGCCGTTGCGGACCACCGACACCCCGAGACCGGCCGTGCCCGCCAGCAGGACGGCGTTGAGGCCGAGGGCGACGGCCCCGTCCCTGAGGAAGTCGACGTTCTCCGGGAGGCGTGCCTCCGCGACACCCCTGGGGTCGTAGCGGACGGTGAGCCGGTCGCCGACCGCGTGCGAGTGCAGGCCCGCGGACACCATGCCGTTCGGGATCGGTACGCCGTTCTCGTCGGCGACCTCGTACGACGAGCTCGGCTGCTTGCCCTGTGGGCGGTCGTGCACCGCCGTGACGCGGGCGGTGGCGGTCACCCCCGACGTGCTCAGGATCACCGAATCCCGGGCCGACGCCACCGACCCCAGCGCGAGGAGCCACAGGACCGCGCCGAACGCCGCCATCCAGCAGCCCAACGCCGCCCCGAGCAGCCGGACCACGCCCACGACCCAGGCCACCCCGACCACCAACCCGAGCAGCGACGCCGTACCGAAACCGATGTACGTACTCACCGCCACCAGCCCGAACGTCCCGACCGGCACCGCCGCCACCAGCGCACCCGCCAGCGCGACCGTCCCGCGTCTCGTCCTCTTCCCCGCCACTGCTACCCCCGCTCCTCGATGCGCCGGGGTGGAACGCTACGCCCGGATCCTTCCGCCCCTCGGGCGGGGGCTCAGGCTCGTCGATGACGCCGTCGCGTGCTCCCGATGGGAGTAGGAAGTCGGCCGGTCCGACTTCCCGGTCATCATCGTCGGCACCGACAGGCGGCCGCGGAGGACGCCCCGGTAAGAGCGGGTGGCCAAGTCGCCCTTCACCTCGATGACTTCGGCCAGGACGAGGGGCGCCCCCGGCGTGGCGATCTACAACTCGGCGGCCGTCATGGTGACGGTCTCGCCGACGGCGGGTACCCACAAGTGCTGCACCTGCCACGATCGGTCGATCGGCATGCTCAAGCAGCAGCAGCGAGCAGGGTGGGGCCTGTGTGGAGGCGCAGCGGCTGACCTCGGGGATCGTGATCCGCGACTCGAAGGACAAGGGCGGCCCGAACCTCCAGCTCACCCTCGAGGCCTGGTAGGGCCTCGTCGCGGGCATCAGGGCCGGCGAACTCGGCTGGTTCGGAGCGCGGGCGGCTCCGGCGGGGCCGGAGCCGCCCGCAACGACGAAACCTCAATCGGGTGGGATCGGGGCTTCCTCGGTGTCGAGGAAGAGGTAGGCGTGGACCTTCGTCAGGTAGTCGTACATCTCCTCCTCGGTCTCGAACTCGACCCAGGTGAGTTCGCAGTACTCACCCCGGGTGAGATCCCGCTCGGCGAAGAGTTGAGTGAACCACTTCTGGAGTTCTTCACCCCATATGGGGTTCGACATACTGATGGTTCTCTTCAAGCGATCCATGTAGGAGAAGGCCATCTCGACATTGAGGTAATGCCGCATGAATCCGGCGAGTTCAGGTTCCATGACGTCCTTATGGATACTTTCCCGCTGCCGGGTTGGCGTAGGAGGTGACCAGATGCCGCTTTCCATGTGCATCGGGTTCGTAGAAGGTAGCGATTTCCCCGCCTTCGAAGTCCACTGGCAGGTAGCGGCTCGGATCCTGCGGATCCTTGTAGAAACCGGTGAAGCGTTTGTGGCCGTCGGGTCCGAGGATATCTTCGATCGGGACCGGACTGTTGAGTGGGCGTCTGTTCTCCCTGATGTACTTCCGCATGTACTTGTCGACCGCGACCAGATCCGCGGGATCGTCGTACCGGGTGGCGTAAGGCTCGCACTTGTGAGCCCTTGCCCTTGCCGCCGTAGTACCGGCCCCAGAACGTGCCGAAGGCGTCGATGGCGGGGCCGTGGTTGTTGGCGACGATGGCGGCGGCGTAGTGGACCTCGGTGGTGCCGGTCGGGGGGGGCGCCGAGGGTGTCCCAGGGTTGGGCGAGGGCGGGTCGGAGGCTCTTGCCGCTGGGTGAGAGGCTGGTTGCCTGGGGGTCGAACTCCGGGAGCTGGCGGGAGAGTTCGCGGTGGACGAAGCGGCAGTGGTGGGGCCTGGGGGCGGTCATGGGAACGCGGTAGCGAACGGGCCGGGTCGGGGCGCCGGTGTTCCGGTGCTCCGACCCGGCCCGGGGGCAGACGAGTTGACGACTAGGTTCTGTCCGGCGGATCATGTGACTTCTCCATGCCGGGCTCGTTGTGCCCGGCATGGGGCGGGGTGATCTGACGAACGACGAATGGGGCCG
>NZ_JBHZCN010000127.1:0-25920 GCF_042755465.1 Kitasatospora sp. NPDC059160
GCGCGGGGGTCCCGTGCCGGCCGCCGACGTTCGGTTCCTGTACCTCAGGGCGTCGGTCGGTCGTTCCAACCAGAGTCGGCTCCGCCCCAGGAGGAGTCGACGTCGACGGTGAGGCCCCACGTGGAGTCCGCCGCCCGGCAGCCCCAGATCGTGTCCGGCACCGCACCCCACACCGAGTCCCTGCGTCCACGAGTAACCACGACGACAACCTCCCAGGTAGAGCATGATCGGGGCGCACCACTTTAGGCACGCCCGCCTCTCACGTCACTACCTGCGTGCTGCCGGTTCCGCAGGACTCGCCACGGCGGCGTGGTCAGCCCCGCAGGCCCCTCCACACCGGCTGGCGCAGCTGGCCCCGGTCGGTGATCTCCAGGAACTCGACCTCGGCGTGCAGCTCGGGGCGTACGAACCTCACTTCGGTGCCGGGCGGCAGCCCCAGGGCCCGGCCACCGGCGGTGAACGGCGACGCGGGGGCGGCGAGGCGGGGGCGGCGAGGCGGCGCAGCGTGGCCGCGAGGGCGCGCCGCTCGGCCCCGGTGAAGCCGGTGCCGACCGAGCCGACGTACTGCAGGCGGCCGGGTGCGGCTTCGGCGCCGGCCAGGACGGCCCGCAGGGTGTTGCCGTGGGGGCCGCCGGGCAGCCAGCCGCCGATCACGACGTCGGCGGTGCGCAGGTGCTTGAGCTTGATCCAGTCGCGCGAGCGTGTGCCGGGGGCGTAGAGCGAGTCGGTGCGCTTGGCGAGGACGCCCTCCAGCTGGTGTTCGCGGGTCCATCCGTAGGCGGCGGCGACGGAGTCCCACGTCGGTGGGACTCGTAGGCCCGGGCGGTCCAGCTCCAGGTTCTCCAGGAGTTCGCGCCGGTCCGAAATGGCTCTCCGATTTCGACTACACCGCCAACCCGAACGTCACCCCCGCCCAGATCCACAACCTCGCCACCTGCGAATGGGTCAAGAAGGGCGAACCGCTCTGCCTGATCGGCGACTCCGGCACCGGAAAGTCCCACCTGCTGATCGGACTGGGGTCCGCCGCCGCGATGGCCGGCTTCCGGGTCCGATACGCGCTCGCAGCGAAGCTGGTCAACGAGCTCGTCGAGGCCGCTGACGAGAAGCAGCTGACCAAGACCATCGCCCGCTACGGACGCGTCGATCTTCTCTGCATCGATGAACTCGGCTACCTCGAACTGGACCGCCGTGGCGCCGAGATGCTGTTCCAGGTTCTGACGGAACGGGAGGAGAAGAACAGCGTGGCCATCGCCTCGAACGAATCGTTCGGAGGCTGGACGAAGACGTTCACCGATCCCCGCCTCTGCGCGGCCATCGTCGACCGCCTCACCTTCAATGGCACCATCATCGAGACCGGCACCGAGTCCTATCGTCTCGCCCAGACCAAGGCCAAGCAGCAGGCCGGCCGGTAGGCCAGGTCACGCGGGCCGTTGCTGCACGATCCTGCCTTGGAGTTCGCGGAGCACCGCATCGACGCCTCGGTCTTCCGCGATGGCTGTCAGCCTCGGGCGCAACCTACCGAGGAAGGAGACGCCCTCGACTCCGACGTTCCCGATCCTGAGCCCCTTGTCGGACTTTTCGAACACCCAGAAGGTGATCTCGGTCGGCTCCTCATCAACATCGGCAGAGGTCATGACCCTGAACTTGCCGCCGTCGTGAGGGTCGCGATCCGTGATGACCAAGGCCGCGCCAGCCAGAGGCAGCCCCGCGATCTGCTCGGCTACGTGCTTCGTCATCGCCAGCACAGTGGCTCCACGCTGTTCGCCGTCCAGTCGCTCCCAGCTCGGACCCACCGCGATGGGTGCCAACTCCCGCCAGTCCAGCACGGACGCGACGAACGCGGATCGATCCGGCTCCTGCACCAGGGCAAGGTCGGCGAGGAACGTGCTGATGAATGCTGAGGCGTCTTCCGAAGTGAGCACAGAGCGAACGTAGTCGCTTGAGCCCACCGCAGGAAGATCACCCCGGCTGCAGTGGGGCCAGCCCGCACCGGAACCCGGGGCCACCTCAAGCCGGAGCGACCCACCGGCAAGCCGACAAGTGGGGCCAGCTCAGGCCGGACAAGCGGGGCCACTGCAAGCCGTTAATGCCACACGGGCTACCCGCGGTCGTCCGCCGGTGTGCCTGGCGCGATTCCGAGGAAGTAGGCGATGGCCTCCGGTGCCTGCTCGGCCATGGCCTGTCGCTCCTCGGCCGTCGGGCGCTCGCGGTCGAAGCACCGCAGCGAGCAGGCCAGCCAGGGGTTCCAGGGCGCCGACCGGCCGCAGACCGGGCAGACCATCGTCGCCGCCTTGGCCATGGCGCACCTCCACCGCCGAGCTGTCCCTTTCTCCACCGTAGGCCGTTCGAGGGGTGTGTGCAGCTGACGTTTGGCCACTCGAACGTTTGCTCTAAGGCGGCCCGCCCGGCTGACCGCGTGGCGGCGCCCTCCGGCCACCACCGACTGGATCGCCCACGTCCGCTGGGGCCCGAACGGGCCGGGATCGGGCGAGGAGGCCTGGGCCTGATTTGACCGGCCGCCGTGTCGGACGGCCGCGTGGTGGCGCCGCCGGCCCGAGCGGGTAGGCGGAGTCGTCCGCATGGTCACGGCCGTGAACACCGCCACCGCTGTGACCTGCAGGAGCGTGGCTGTCAGCGTCGACGGGTCGTCGGAGACCCCGGCGCCGGCCACCCGGGTGTTACCCCCGCCGCCGGTGGGCCGGATCGGCCCTGCATGCGCGTCAGCGCCGCGGCCACGGCCTCCACCTGCTCGGCCGACACCGCTTGGCCACGCAGGGGGCGTCGGGCAGGTGCGACATGCTCACTACCGGAGCGGTCGCGGACAGATCCGCTTCCAGTGGCGCCGGAGCGAGGTCTGGCACCCACTCCTCCAGCAGCGTGAGGGCGCGCCACTCCTGTTCGTGCTCGCCGTCGGTCGGTGCTTGGCCAGGGGTCGGCGGCCGGACTCCCAGCTCTGCACGGTGCCGAGGTCGCGGCCGACGTCTTCGGCGAAGGCGGTCTGGGTGCACGGGATGCTCTCGCGCAGGAGGCGCAGCAGGTAGCTGGAGACGACTCCGACTTCCGCGCGGCTGCGTTCCCGTGGTGCCATCCGCGTCCCCCTGGGTGTGGTCGGTGCGGGTCAGCGCCAGCTGTACGTCCGGTCGTGCATGGGCGGCAGCTGGACGGGGACGGTGGTGTCGGTGGCGAGCCCGGCGAGGGCGGGCCCGGCTGCGGGGTACAGGTGCAGGTCCGCGGCCTCGGCGAGCGGGATCCAGACCACGCGGGTGGTGTCCTCGGCGTCCTGCTCGGTGGCGGCGACGTGGTCGCGGATCGAGTCCGGGGCGTCGAGGACGTAGATGAGGTGCAGGCGCCGGAACAGGGTGTCGGTGCCTGGCCGGGTGTTGGCCTGGTCCTGAACCCAGCGCAGGGCCGGCGGGGCGGCCATGCCGGCGACGTCGAGGTCGAGCTCTTCCTTGAGCTCGCGCAGCAGCGCGGACAGGATTTCCTCGTCGGCGCCGACGATTCCCCCCGGAAGGGAGAACTGGTCGCCGTCGGCACGGCGGCGGTGGATGAGGCAGACCTCGCCGCGGTTGACGATGGCGACGCAGGTGCGGATCGGGACGGCGGGGGTGCCGGAGCTGGTCACGCGGTCACCCCCGGGATGCTCAGGCCCTGGACGCGGGCGGCGGCCACGCCGGCGGCGAGCAGCCCGGCGGGGCTGCCGCAGTCGTGGTACTGACCGGCGACGGGGTGGATGAGCAACTCGTGGTCGCGGGCGAAGGCCGCGATGGCATCGGTGGCCTGGTACTCACCGCTCGGCGCGGGGAGCAGCTTCTCGAAGTAGCGGATCGCCTCGCCGGGCAGCAGGACACGGCTGATGTTGATGAAGGCCGTGGGCCGCTCGTAGACGGTCGGCTTCTCCAGCAGGGTGTCGAGGATCCGCACCGCGTTGCCGGGCCCGGTTCGTGGGTTGAGGATGCCGTACCGGCCGGCCTGGGTGCCGGGGACGGTGGCGGCGGCGATCGCGCCCGGGGTGTGGGCGGCGGTGCGGGCGGTGGCAAGGTCGGCGAGGTCGGAGCCGCCGTCGGGGCGCAGGAGGAGGTCGTCGCCGGAGACGAGGAGGACGTCGTCGTCGCCGATGAAGTCGGCGGCCAGGATCGTGGGGATCGCGGTGCCGTAGCGCTCGTCGCGGGGCTGCTCGATGAAGGTGAAGTCCGCCTGGCGGTGGATGTCGGCGACGGAGGTGTACTTGTCCTGCCAGCCGCGGTCCGCGCAGTAGGCCTCCAGCTCGCCGTCGTGGCTGAGGTAGTGGCGGATCTGGCGTCCGGCTTCCCCGGGGGCGGTGACGATGGCGATCTCCCGCGCTCCGGCCGCGAGGCAGTCGGCCACCGCGTAGGCGATCACGGGCCGGTCGAGGACCGGCATCATCGCCTTCGTGATGGTCTTGCCGATGGGGAAGAACCTGGTGCCCATGCCGGCGGCGGCGATGACGGCCCTCACGCGCTGAACCTCTTCCGTCGGTGCTTGGTAGACGTGCCAGTCTACGCACCCTTTGCACCGATTTCGTGAATCCGCTGGTGGGCGCAGCTGGATGCTGGCGTGTCGTCAACTCGGCGGGACGCCAGTGCGATTGGCACTGGCGTCCCCTGGCGGGTGGTGCGGCGGGGTCAGCGTGGGGCGGGAACGATCACCACGTCGGTGGGCGTGCTGGCGGCCGCCCGGGCGAGGGAGCCGGCCGTGTGGATCCGGTCGCAGACCGGGGTGGGCCGGGCGTTGGGGTCGGCTCCGTGGCGCAGGGCCTGCTCGCGGACGGTGGTGAGCATGACGTCGTAGTCGCGGGGGGCGCCCTGCTGGCCGTCGACCCACTGGTGGAGGGCGGCGACGCCGACTTCCACGAGGGCCTGGCCGGAGTGCTGGAGCGCGGCGAGGAGCTCGGTGTCGAAGGACATGCCGTGGTCGGCGACCTTGGGCAGCACGGCGTGGAGGGCGGGTGCGGCGAACGCCTTGAACCCGGCCTGCGGGTCGGTGACGCCGAGGCCGAGGAGTTCGTCGACGGCCTTCTGGTAGAGGCGGGTGGCGGCCGTGGGCCCGGCCGGCGGGTAGTAGCCGTGCGAGTCCGGCAGGCGGCGCGAGCCGATGGCCGCTGCGGTGCCGGGGCTGGCGAGCGCGTGAAGGTGCAGGCCGATCTGGTCGAGCGGGTAGGTCAGGTCGAGGTCGGTGTAGGCGAGGGTGGTGTGCCCGGCCTCGTGCAGCTGGGCCAGGCCCCACAGGACGGCGCCGCCCTTGGCGCTGGCGGTGTCGGGCCGGGTGGCGACGGTGACGGCGATCTGCGGGTGGGCGGCGGCGATCTGCTCGGCGGCGCGGGCGGAGGCGCCGTCGGGGTCCTCGTCGACCAGGAGCAGGTGGGCGCGGGCCGCGGGCCGGTCGGCGAGCAGCCAGGCCAGCTGCGCCGTCTTCGCGGTGAGCGGGTCGTGTCCGGCAGGCGCGTCGGCGAAGCGGTGGGCCTCGGTGCGCATCGGCACGACGATGCCCAGGTCGGGGGTGGCGGCCAGGGTCATCAGGTGGTGCTTGGATCGGGCGGCTTTCAGCGCCGTGATCAGGCCGTGGATCTGGAGGTGGCCGGGGAGCTTGTCGCGCCGGTTCTTGGCGTGGGCCCGGATGAAGCTGATCAGCAGGGCGTCGTCGAAGTGCGGCAGGGGGCTCGCGCCGTGGTGGCCGGTCAGGTGGTCGGCGACGGTGTGCAGCAGGGCGCGGCCGGTGGGGTCGGCTGCCCAGCACGCGTCGGGCCCCGGCACGCCGTCGCTGGTGTCCAGGGCGCGGACGTGGTCGGCGAGCAGCTCGTACCCGGCGACCAGGCCGCGCTGCGCCGGATCCCAGGTGGAGCCGTCCGCCGTGGTGGCGGCGTTCTCCCATGCCTGCTGCCAGCGGCCGTCCTCGGTCTGGGCGGCTCGGACGGCGGCGGTCACCTGCTGCCAGCGCGCAGCGACGCCGGGCCACGGCGCGGGGAGGTCGGCCAGCGGTCCTTCGGCGGTCAGGGCCTCGGGGGCGAGCAGCGCCAGCGCGAGGGCTCGGCCGGCGCTCTCGGGGGTGTCGGCGGTGGCGCTCAGGGCGTCGAACCACAGCTCGGCGGCGAGGGTGCGGCCGCCGGTGTGGGCGGCGATGCCCTCGATGGTCGCGGTCCGGCGCGCGGCCAGTTCGGCGCCGGTGCGGCTGCGGCGGGTGCGCTCGCGGGCTGCCTCGCCGTCCCGGTCGACGGCGGACTTGGGCGCGGCGGAGTTCGCGCGGGCCTCCAGGAGGCGCCCGAGGGCAGCGTCCGCCGGGCCGGTCAGGGCGGGTGCGGTGAGCAGGTCGGCGAGGACGGCGTGCAGGGTGTCCGGGTCGGCGGCGGCCGCGGCTGCGGCGAACTTGTCGCCGGCCAGGTAGCCGGGGTCGATCTGCTCGGGCAGGTGGGCGAGCGCGGCGACGGTGCGGGCGAAGCGGTGGCATGCCTGCTCGGCGCCGTCGGGGAACAGGGCGGCGCGCAGCCGGGCGGCCGGGGCCTTGAGCTGGGGGCGGTGGGCGACCAGCAGGGTGAGCGAGGCGAGCGGGAGGTCGTCTCGGTCCTCCAGGGCGGCGGTGACGCGCTGGGCGGCGGCGGGGTCGGTGATGGTGAGCAGGGAGCGGACGAGCGCGGGGGTGGGGTCGGCGCTGCAGGCCAGGCGGACGGCGAGGTCGGTGTCGGCGGTGCGGGTGGCGTGGGTGAGCAGGGGGGACTCGGCGAGCGGGAGGAAGGTCCGGCTCGGGACGGTGGCGGTGGCACTCATGGGTGGGGCTTCCCTTCGCGGGTCGGTTGCGGGCGGGTCTGGAGTGGCCGGCGGCGTCTGGGGTGGCGGGGCGGCCGGGAGGAGAATCCGGCCGCCCCGCCGTCGTGCTGCCTCAGGGCGTCGGGTGCGGTCGCTCGGGGCCGGGGCGGCCGGGTGTTACTGGACCTCGGCGTGGGCGATCGTCGCGTCGTCGTGCCGCTTGCGGCGCGGCCAGCCGTGCCCGTCGGGGTCGTCGCCGTCCAGGCGCCGGATCAGGTCGAGGACCGCTTGGGGCCCGCTGCGGCGGCAGATCCGGTCGGTCTCGTCCCAGGAGAGCTTCTGGTAGAGGTCGGTGGCCCTGCTGCCGCCGTCGGTGGTCAGCAGCAGGGACCTGATGTCGGCGAGCGGCCAGCGGGCCGTCCGCGCCTCCAGTCCGGCCTTGGGGTCGGCGGCCGCGATCCCGTACCCGTCGGGCTGGTTGGCCCAGTGTTCGAGGCGTTCGAGGATTCCTGCGGTGAGCTGGCGGTCGGCGTCGTCGCCGATCCGCCCCTCCCCCGCGAGCAGGCGCCCGTCCTGGAGGCGGCGGTCCGGCAGGGTGCGGGTGATGTCCGCGAGTCGGGTGTCGGTGAGCACCAGGGGAGCCCGGTCGTCCGTGCGGACGCCGGCCACCGTGCAGTCGCCGATCACGGCGGCCTCCCACCAGCCGTCGACCGCGCGGCCGACGGCGATCGTGGCCTGCCCGGTACGGCCGGGCTCGGTTTCGGGCCCGAGACCGAGCTGCTCGGCGGTTCCGGTGATGGCCTCGGCCAGGATCTGCGGGAGCGTCAGCGCCCGGTCGGTGATGATCAGCGCGGTCTGTGCGGCGAGGACGTCGGCGTAGTCCGCTCCGCGGGGCCGGACGCCGGCGGCCGTGGTGGTGACGCCGTCCGCGACCACCATCCAGTCGACTCCGTGGCGCACCCGGTCCTCCGAGGGCTTGGTGCCGCCGGGCACGGTGGCCGTCTTGATCGTCAGGGTGAACATCGACTCGTCCTCTTCTCAGACGGTGGGAGCGGGCGCCCCGGCCACGTCGGGGTGCAGGGACTGGGCGGCGCCGACGAGCGGCCCGTGGTCGGGCGCGAGGACGTAGTAGCCGCAGACGCCGCTCGCTCGGGCGGCCAGGGCGAGCTCCACCTGCGCCGGGCGGGTGCGCGGCATGTCCTCGGTCTGACGCCACTGCTCCAGGGTCAGCAGCTGGTAGCGGGTGTGCTCCTTCGACAGGACGATCCGTTCCAGCTGGTCGTCGTGGAGGGTGCCGCCGTCGAAGACCAGCCCGACGGCGGCCGGCCAGTCCGGCCGGGGCGGCTGGTGGACGATCAGCAGCGGCGCCCCGACCGACAGCATCAGCCCCAGTTCCTCAAAGGCTTCTCGGCCGGCCGCGGCTTCCGGGCCGCCCGCCGCATCGTCCCCGTCGACCGCGCCGCCGGGCATCTGCCAGATCCCAAAGTCCCAGACCGAGCGCAGCATCAGCACACGGCCCTGACGGTCGGTGAGCAGCAGGGTCGCCCACACCAGGATCCTCGGGGGCGTGGCCAGGTACTGGTCCGGGGGCAGGAGGCGCGGCTCGTCCTCGGGGGCGCTGTTCGGGGCCATCAGCTGAGCCGTCCGGCCAGCAGCGCGGCGGCCTGCGCGGGGGTGTGGACGGGGTGGAGCAGGTTCTGGCGCAGGAAGGTGCGCTCGAACTGGCTCAGCGGGGCGTGGACGACGACGGTCGAGGGGGTGATGTCCACCGGCGCGTCCGGGCGGCCGAGGCGGGCCAGCAGGTGACGGACCGTCTCCTCGTCGGGCAGCGCCTCGGTGGTGGAGGCGCAGACCTGGTGCTGGGCGGCGGGGCAGCGCAGCCGGCAGTTCGTTCCGGGCAGGTCGTAGTGGCCGTTGTAGTCGGGGATGTGGCTGCCCCGCTCGACCGAGCGGCCGCAGGAGGAGCGCTTGAGCACGGCGGGGCGCTGCTCGGTCGGCACGTCGGCGTACACCTCGTCGAACATGGCCATGATCCGGGCCTCGGTGGCGGAGGTGAGGAGCTTCTTGCCGGGGGTGAAGGAGCCGGTGGGCAGCGGCAGCCCGTAGCTCATGAACGAGTGGACGTGGTCGTCGCCGAACTTGAGGCCGCCGAGGACGACGGTGCGCGCGCCGGCGTCGCGGTAGGTCTCCCAGACGTGGCGCAGGTGGGCGTCGGTGGTGTTGATGCCCTCGGCGATCGGCCGGTAGTAGGCGAGGACGTTGAGGCGGCCGGAGGTGAGGACGCGGCGCAGGAAGCCCAGGCGGCGCTCGCGGTTGGGCGGCTCGATCGCGTCGGGCATCGCCGCGTAGCAGACCTGGATGTCCAGGTCGACGTTGGTCAGGGACTCCAGCTGGGCGATCTGCTCGTCGGACAGCGTGAACTTGGTGATGCAGGAGACCCGGTTGGTCAGGCCCAGCCGGTCGAGCAGCTGGAGCATGCCCCAGGTGCGGGACCACAGCACGGGCAGGAACGCCTCGCTGGTGGACATGTGCAGCCCGAGGGGGGTGACGTGCGGGGTGAACCAGGGGTGGGCCAGGAGCCGGTCGATGACCTCCTCGGGCTCCAGGAAGCCCTTGGGCTCCCAGTCGCCGAAGTAGCCGTCGGCGGTGTCGCCCTCGCGCCGGTAGCAGTAGGCGCACTGGAGCGGGCAGCCGACGCCGCAGTCGACCGACATGCCGCCCTTCATCTGGCTGATCATGTAGCTGGTGTTCAGCCCGTCGGGTCCGGCCAGGGCCTGGCTGGCGGCGATCACCTCCGGCGTGGCGAACGGGGTGAAGCCCTCGGGCAGTTCGGCCTTGAGGGCGAAGGGGGCGTCGGGGGTGCCGACGATGCTCGGCCAGGGATACGTGGCGCGCAGCGCGAAGGCGAGCGCGTCCTGCTGGGCGGTGTCGAGGCGGTGGGCGCGGGCGAGTCCGGTGGTGGTGCGGGAGGGCAGTTCCTGGAGGGGGATGCGGCGCTCGGTCGGCTCGTGGAGCAGGCGTCGGTCGGCGATGTCGGCGAGCGCGCGCTCCAGCGGGCCGTCGGCCAGGCGCCGCGCGGCGGCGATCACGGTGTACGGGTCGGCCAGGTCGAGCACTCCCTGGAGGGCGCGGGCGGCGAGCGGGCGCACCGGGCCGCGGTGCAGGGTCAGCGGCCCTGCGGCGGCGAGCTCGTCCAGCAGCGCGGCGGCCGGCTCCTGGGCGGGGGCGGTCGGGGTGGTGGTCACGGATCGGTCCTTCCGTCAGCGGGTGGTACGGGAGATCCAGGTACGCGGTGGCCGGACGGCGGGCGCCCCGGCCTCGATGAGGAGCTCCAGGTCGGCACGGTCCACGGGCACGCCGTGGACGACGGCCTGGGCACGGTGGGCGAAGGCCCGCTCACCGGGAAGCCGGGCCCCGTGCTCGGCGAGAGCGGTGGCGAGGTCGGCGACGGCGGCCGTGAGCTGGTCGCCGGTACCGAGCTGGGCAGGGTCGATCGCCAGGCACAGCAGCCCGCGTCCCTCGGTGCCGTCGGGCAGGGCGCTGCCGCCGGCGAGTGCACCGACCAGCAGTTCCAGCACGATCGCCAGCCCCTGGGCCCTGGGGCCGGGCGGCAGCAGCACCGCCGCCGCCGCGGGGTCGGTGGTCGGCTCGCCGTGCCGGTCGAGCGCGGACCCCGGCGGCAGCGGGCGCTGCTCGC
Source organism: Kitasatospora sp. NPDC059160 (assembly GCF_042755465.1). Classification (NCBI taxonomy): domain Bacteria; kingdom Bacillati; phylum Actinomycetota; class Actinomycetes; order Kitasatosporales; family Streptomycetaceae; genus Kitasatospora; species Kitasatospora sp. NPDC059160. The sequence continues at coordinate 10,459 of NZ_JBHZCN010000127.1, forward strand.
GCTGGTCCTGGTGCAGGCGGCCCCAGGAGGTGGACGCGCAGGCCAGGTCCACCAGGGCGGGGTGCGCCCCGGCGGCCGGGACGGCGACGGCCAGAGCGGGGTTGCCGAGCAGCGCGGTCCCGGGGCCGCCGAGGACGGCGACGCTGCGCCCGGAGGTCTGCGCGGCGACCAGGCCGATCAGCCCCCGGTCAGCGAGCTGCCCGGCCGGGATGCCGAGGGCCCCGGCGTGGCCGGCCCGCCGGACGGTCACCAGCGCGGTGCCGGAGCGCTGGGCGAGCTTGGCGGCGGCGGAGACCGCGTGGCGGGCGGCGATCGGGCCGGGCGCGAGATCGGCGTCCATGGCCACGACCGACGTCCCGGTGCGCAGCGTGCTCACGACCGGCCGGGGGTTCAGCCGGCCGTCGCGCAGCTTCGCGGCCAGACCGGGGGCCAGGCGGCTGCCGTGGCCGGGGATGCCCCGCAGGTCGGCCTCGACCAGGGCGCCGGTCAGCGTCCGGGCGCCGGAGCGGTTCATCCCCGTCCCCTTGAACAGCCGCACCAGGAAGGAGGACAGCTCGGCGGTGGGCACCAGCTCGGTGTCCGCGTTCACCTCGCCTCCCCGACCGGAAGGCGGCCGGGAGCCTGGCCGTGGTGCAGGACCGTCGCGGCCACGGCCCGGGCGCTCGCCGGGTGCGGGCTGTAGGCGGCCAGCAGGACTTGGGCGGCGGACTCGGCCAGCTCGTCCGGGTCACCGAAGGCGACCTGCACCACCGTGTGCCCGGCGGTGGCCAGGCGGCTCGCCTCGATCGCGACCGCGCTCGGGCCGGACGGGCGGCGGGTGTCGTAGCCGTAGACGACCACCGCGTCGACCTGCGGCGGGACCGGCTGCCCGAAGCCGACGGGCAGCACCTCCCGGCGGGCGGCCAGCGCGGAGGGGAAGGCGTCCTCGGCGTATCGGGCGCTGTCGGCCCGCCGCTCCCCAGCGTTCGGCACCCGCACCGCCGCGACCGCCCGGCCGTGCCCGGCCAGCGGCAGCAGGTGGCCGCCGCGCAGCACGGTGACCGACGCCTCGGCGATCCGCTCGGCTGCCTGGGCCGCGGCGCGATCCGCGCTCGCCCAGTCGGGCAGCGCCGCGTCGGGACCGAACCCGAACCGGTGGTGCAGTTCCAGTACCCGGGCGGCGGCCTCCTCGATGCGGGCCAGCGGGATCTGCCCGGTGGAGACCGCGGCGGCCAGGGCGTCGACCACCGTGCGGCGCTGCCGGATGGCACGGGCCCGGTCGGCGGGGCCGTGGTTGCCGCGCGAGACCTCGGAGTCGAGCATCACCAGGTCGACCCCGGCCGCCACCGCCGCCACCGCCGCCTGTTCCAGGCCGCCGAGCGGGCCGTGGACGGCGGGGATCGACAGGTTCTCGCTGACCGCGACCCCGGTGAAGCCGACGTCCTCGCGCAGCAGGGCGAGCACGCGCGGCGAGGCGAGCGCCGGGCGGTCGTCCAGCTCGCGCACGGTGTGGCTGCCGATCATCACGCAGGCCGCCCCGGCGCTGGCCACCGAGCGGAACGGCAGCAGCGCCCCGGCGGCGAGCCGGTTGATCACCGGCGCGCTGTGGTGCGGGTCCGCAGCGACGCCGCCCAGGCCCGGGAAGTGCTTGGCCGTGGCGGCCACGCCGCCGCGCTGGAGGCCCCGCACCCAGGCCGCCGCCAGCGCCGCCACCCGCACCGGGTCCGCGCCGAAGGCGCGGGTGCCGACCGCTCCGGCGCTGGGCCGGGCGGCCAGGTCCACCACCGGGGCCAGGTTCCAGGTCAGTCCGACCGCGCGCAGCTGCGCGGCGATCGCTGCCCCGGCCGTTTCGGCCAGCTCTTCGCGGTCGGCGGCGCCCAGCGCCATGGCCCCGGGCAACTGCGCCACACCGGGCCAGTCGAGCGCGTTCAGGCGGCCGCCTTCCTGGTTCACGCTGACCAGCAGCGGCTCGTGCAGCAGGCGGCGGGCGGCGTCCATGGCCGAGCGCAGCACGGCGGGGCTGGTGACGGTGTCCTTGCCGATCCGGCCCGAGGCGGCGCCCGCCGCTTCGGCGAGGCGATCCTCGGCGGGCCCGGGGGTGAGCGGGTGCCGGCCGGGGCGCACGATCAGGTCCGCGAGGCGCTCCGCCTCGCGCGGCAGCGGCGGCCGGGGTGTGGTGGTTGGCATCGTGCAGTGCTCCTTCCTGCAAGACGGTGGGGTGGTTCAGGCCGGGATGCGCGGTGCGAGGGCGGCGTCGGCCGGGCCCGCGGGGACGGCGGCCGGGGGGCTGGGCAGGAGTCCGGCGGTGGTGAGGATCTGGCGGGCCATCTCCTGCGGGGTGTGCAGGGCGGTGTCGAAGACGAGGAGGGTGCGGTGGCGCCGGCCGAGGAAGTGGAGCAGCGCCGCGTTGAACCTGCTGGCGAACTCCGGGTCGTCGATGCTGTTGCGGTCGCCGGGGTCCAGGTGCTCCCGGGCGGCCATCCGCTCGCGCCGCACCGCGACGTCGGCGTGGACGTAGACGGCGACGTCGAAGGCGACGAAGTACCGGGAGGCCCACAGCGCCAGCACCGCGGGAAGGAACGGGCCGCCGGCCAGGCCGACCGCGATGGTGCGGTCGACGTAGCCCTCCTGGACCAGGACCGCGTCGCCGCAACGGGGCGGGTCGAAGGACACCAGCAGCCGGTCGAGGGCGAAGCCGGCGGCCAGGTAGGCGCCGGTGACGCCGCTGGAGCGGTACTGGCGGCCGAGGTTCAGCCGCTTGAGGGGCTTGTCCAGCGGGTGGTGCTCGGCGAGCATCCGGCGGTGACGCAGCGCCTCGATGCCGTGCTCGGCCATCATCGCCAGCAGGGCGTCGACCAGGGTCGTCTTGCCGGACCCGTCGAGGCCGTCGACCAGCAGGCGCATCGGGCGGCGCCTCGGGCGGGGCGCTTGCGGCTGTCGGCGGCGCTGGCCCGGAATCCATAGTGATGTGGGCATGCCAGTCCCCTCTCGGGAAAGGTGCGGCGGGGAACGACTGCGGAGCCGGTCGGGCCCGGATACGAACGCGGGCCCAGCGTCCTCATCAAGGTTGGAGCGAACGAGCCTTGTCGAGGGCTCACCCGCTGTACGGGTTTCCCGGGCTGCGGTGGGTCCAGGAAACCGGTGGCGGCGGCGATGAAGCGATGTCAGACGGCTGGAAATTCGGATGAAAATCGCGGACGCCATCCGAATTTCCAGCGCTGCGACTCTGTCGCGGAGAGTGCTCGCATCGCTACCGTCAGGGTGTAGGCACGGTGCTCGTGGACTCCGAGGGGGCGGTCATGGGCCAACTGAACAGCACGTTCCGCAGGCTCCGCGAGGTCGAGTGGGGCATGAGCAGGAACGAGGCCGCCGAGTTCCTGGTGACCGAATCGGTCAAGCTCGGCGACCCGGTCCTCCTGGTGGCCCGGACGATCGCGACCTGGGAGGACGGCGACACCGCCTGGCCACAGGCCCGGTACCGCCGGCTGCTGCACCGGGTGACCGGCCGCACAGCCGAGGAACTCGGCTTTACCCCGCCCGGCCGCCGGGCAGGAACGAAGGCGACGCCGCACACCGATGAACCACGCACCGATGGAGAGGACGACATGCGCCGACGCAGCATCCTCCTGGGCGCCGGGGCGGCCGTGGTCGCCGTCACCGTCCCGGACTCTGGCACCTCCCGTCTGGCCGTGGGCCGCGACCACCTCGACGAACTCGCCCGGACCGAGCAGACGCTGTACGCCGAGGACCGCGACCACGGCTCCGCCAACCTCGCGGAGCAGGCCGCCACCGCGCTCCAGACCGCCCACACCTGGCTCGCGGACGGCCGCTACAGCGAAACGCTGGGCCGCGAGCTCCACACCGCGACCGGCATGCTCTCGGTGGCCGCCGGCTGGCTCGCACTCGACGCCGAGCGTCCATCCGACGCCCGCTCCCTCTACACCGAGGCGCTTGCCAGCGCCCGCCAGGCCGACGACCCGGGCCTTGAGGCCCACGCCTGGGCCTGCCTGTCCCTGCTGGCCCACGCCACCGGCCGGCCCCGAGAGGCCGTCACCAACGCCCAGGTGGCGCAGCACGCAGCCGCGGCACTCGGCTCGCCGCGCTGGCTGTCGCTGCTGGCCATGCGCGAGGCCCGCGGCTGGGCCCTCCAAGGTGACCGGTCGCTCACCGAGCAGGCGCTGGTCCGGGCGTACGACCTCTACTCCAAGGGGCCCCGCGACTGCGACCCGGACTGGCTCGCCTTCTTCGTGCCCGCCGAACTGGCCGGGCTGGAGTCCCTGTGCCGGGCCGACCTCGGGCAGCACGACCGTGCCGCGGCCGGTGCCGAGCAGGCCGTGATGCTCTTCGCCAACGGCCACCCGCGCAACCGAGCCCTGTACACCGCCGACATCGCAGCCCACCACGCCCGCGGTGCCAAGCCGGACCTCGACGCCGCCGTCGACGCCGGCCACCGCACGCTGGCCTACCTACCCGACGTCCGCTCCGGGCGCCTCGTCCGCTCGCTACGCGACCTCGCCAGCACCCTGCGCGCGCACCGGGCAGTGCCGTGCGTCGCCCACTACCTGGACGCCCACCGCACGGTCGTCCCCGCAGCCTGAAAGGCCCGCATGAACACCCCTGCCACGCCGCTCGTCGTCCGGCGCTACGGTCCCAGCGACACCGCCATCCTGCTCGACACCCTGGCCGACGTCTGGGCCGAGGCCCACGCCGGCCACGACGACGTCGCCCGCGCCGGGCTCACCCCCGAGTCCCTGCGCCACCAGATCAGCGGACACGCACGGCACGAGGAGTTCACCCTCATCGCCGCCTTCGCGGCCGGCCAGATCGTCGGCTTCGGGTACGGCTTCCGCTGCTCCCCCGCCTACTGGTACGGCGAACAGCTCCTGCCCGCCATCACCCCCGACGCCCGCGACACCGACTCCCTCGCCGGCATCTGCGAACTCGCCGTCCGACCCGGCTGGCAAGGCCAAGGCGTCGGCACCCACCTCCACGCCGCGCTGCTGGAGGCGCTGCGCACCGAATGGGTGTCGCTCCTCGCGATGCCGGGCAACGACCCCGCCCGCCGCCTCTACGATCGCCTGGGCTACCAGTACGCCGGCCCCTACCGCGCCGGACCGAACGGACCGGAGCTCGACCTTCTCCTGCTCCGCACGCCCGTGTGACCGGCACCGACCCGGGCCGGGCGGGTCCGACCGCCCCGAGCGACAACCACCGCCCCCTGGAGCAGCATGACCGCCGACGCGAAGTGGCTCCACCCTCACTGGCCGACCGAGCTCGCCACCCCCCGGCTGTTGCTGCGCCCCGTGGAGCCCGTGGACTCTCCACTTCTTCGCACCTTGTGGACCGACCCGGAGGTCCGCCGCTTCCTGGGCGGCCCTGTTGCCTCTGACCGGCTCGACCGGCGCCTTTCCGACGCCGCGAGCCAGCGCGGCCACTTCACCGTCGTCCTCACCGGGGCCGGCCAGGCGGTGGGCCGGGTAACGCTCGACCCGGACCACCGTGCCGCGGACCGGGCCGAGGTCTCGTACGAGTTCCTCCCCGCCTACGCAGGCCGCGGGTATGCGGCGGAGGCCGTCGGCGCCGTGGTCCGCTGGTGCACCCAGGCCGCGAACACCCGCTCCCGGCGGCTGCTGGAGAAGCTCGGCCTGCTCGCCGCCGAGCGCTTCGTCGAGTACGGCCAGGACCAGGTCTTCTACACCACCGCGCCCTCCCGGTGACCTCCCCCGACACGGCCGCCGCCAAGGGCGCACGGAGATGCCGGAGCGTTGCTCCGCCGACAGCGCAGAACCCACGAAGGCCCGCGCCGGTACGCACGGCCGTGACCGGGCGGGCAGCAGCTCGTTGACCAGTAGATGATGAGCGACGAGCACGCCCGGATCGACGCGGCGACCTGCGCCGCGACCACGGCGGCGAGCACCCTGGTGGACGTGGTGATGGCTGCCGGGGCCCTGCCGCCGGCTGCGGCCATCGCCATCCTGGAGACCGTCGGCACCCTCATCGCTGCCCTCCAGGAGCAGGGCGGCCCCGCCCTGACGCTGCTCCGGCCGACCCAGCAGGCCCTGGGCGAGGTACGACAGCTGCTGATCGCCGACGTGGACGGTGAGCGCGACCGGCGGCCTGGCTCCCGGTCTCTGGCCCGGGTCCTCGACCACATCGCCGCCAAGTACCAGTAGGTCGCCTCCCACGAGGTGGCGGGGTTGGCCGGGCAGTTGGCGGCCGTCGCCGCCCGGCACGGCCTGCCGGTCGCCGAGAGCGCGAACGGCGACGTCGCCGACTGGCCGGTGCTCGGTCCCGGGGTCCATCGGATGCCGCCGGTGGGGGAACTCGTGATCCGCGACCACGAAGCCGGCGCTCCGGCGTTCGGCGCACATCTGACCCACTACGCCGCTCGGCACGGCACGCTCACCCTGCTGCCGGAGGTCCCTCGCTGGCACAGCGCCGTCGCCTTCGGGGATTCCCCGCCGGTGGCGCTCGCCGTCCTGGCCGAGGCCCTGACCGGAGAGGTGGCCGAGGTACGGCGGCTGATGGAGCAAGCCGGCCACCTGGACGGTGCCTTCGCCCGCGCGGCCGCCGACACCGCCGCGATCACCGAGGCCGTCGCCCGGTCCTGGCAGCGGCGCGCCGCAGGGCAGGACGCCGTGCCGGGCGGCGAGCTCGCCGAAGCGCACTACACCCACGTCACGCTGTCGCTGCGCTCGGCCGGGATGGCACTGCGCGCCGTCGGTGAGGCCCCGCCCGGCCGGGCCGTCCTCCAGACCCGCGCCCGGCTGGAGCGGCTGCTGTTCGAGCGCGCGCGGCGCTGCGAGCGCGAGCTGCGGGCCGCCCCGATCCGGCTCGGCGACCTGGTGGCGGTGCAGGCGTGTGCGGCGCTGGCCGCCGTCGAGCTCACCCGGTAGGGCCCGCGGGCGCACGGCGCTCACCGCCGGGTCCGGCAGCGGCAGGGGTGGTGGGCCGGGAGCTCGCCGATGGCGTGCAGGCTCCAGATCGCGTTCGGGCCGCCGGTGGCGCCGAGGTCGGCGAACAGCCGGCGCAGCCGGGAGCGGATGGTGCGTTCGGGCAGGCCGAGCTGTTCCGCGATCTCCTGGTAGGTCAGGCCTGCGGCGAGGAGTTCGGCGGTGCTGCGCTGCGGCGCCGCGATGCCGCCGGCGGGCGGACGCAGGTACGGCGGCGTCAGCAGCTTGGCGCGGCAGGCGATGTCGACGGCCTGGGTGCGGCTGGTGGCGCCGAGCACGCGCAGGACGTCGTGGATCGCCCTGGACCCGAGGCCCTGGCTGCCGGTGTCCTGCCCAGGGCGTAGCAGGTGGCCGATGTCGTCGGTCGTGGCACCTCGGGCCACGGCGTCGAGGACGGTGTGCTCACCGCGGGTGAGGGCGAGGGCGGTGCGGCAGCCCGGACAGGGCAGGCCCCGGACGGCGCCCTGGGCGCCCTGGTGCGGGGGTCGGCGTGTGCGGGCGCGCCCCGTCGGCCCCTTCCGACCCAGCTGGTCGTCGGGGTTGTCGTTGACCTCGCAGATGTCGCCGTGCGGGTCGGTACAGACAGCCGCCTGGCCGTAGGCGAAGCGGCCGGGTGGGAAGAGCGGGTCGGTGTCGGAGTGGAACGGGGGCATGCCGGTCGGTCCGATCGGTCGTGGCGGGTTGGTGGCGGTCAGCGGCTGGGCGGCTGGGAATCGATGACGCCGGCCGCGGCGAGGTCCCCGTACAGGGCGTGGTGTTCCCGGTCGGTCATGGGGCGTTCGGTGTCCGGCGGGAGGAGGCCGTCGGCGGCGTGCGCGGTGGAGGTGCGGGGGCCGCGGAGCGTGAGGGTGGTGGTGTCGGGCCGCATCAGCGTCCGGTGTGCGAGGGCGGTGCCCAGGGTGTAGGAGCTGCCGGGCAGTTCGGTGGTGGTGACGGCCGGGCGCAGTTGGTCGGCGGTGAAGGGGCCGGTGTTCCAGCCGTCGGTGCGGGTGTGGACGGTGTGGAGGTAGCCGCCGGTGAGGACGCGGGCGCCGTGGGGGTGGGCGTGGTGGCGCGGCGGGAGGTGGTGGTCGGGGCGGTGGTTGGTGTTGAGGTGGAGTTCGAAGCCGTGCTCGGGGCGCAGGCACAGGACGACGCGGTCCAGGAGCGGGGTGGTGCGGCTGGCGTCGTAGCGCTGGTAGTCGTAGACGGCGGTGGTGACCAAGTAGGAGAGGGAGGTCCGGTTGACGGCGAGGTAGTGGAGGACGTCCTGCTGGGCGTGGATCTTGGGCAGGTCGGCGCCGAGCAGGCCGGGGATGTCCTCGGGCCGGGTGAAGGGCCAGTGGGGGAGGCCGTCCAAGCGGCGGGCAAGGCGGGCCCGGGCTCCCTTCACGGCGACCTCGTAGTCGGCCTCGTCGAGCGGGCGGGCGTCGGGGGCGGTGAGGCGGTGGTGGGTCAGGACGAGCTGGACGCCGTCGGCGGGGCCGGTGAGTTCGACCGTGGCGCCCGCGTGGAGGACGGCCAGCTGGCCGGGGTTGAGGGTGCGCAGGTACTGGGGCCGGCGCTGGTCGACGTCGCCTGGGTGGCGGAACAGGGCCAGGTCCAGGGTGCCGGTGAGGGGCAGCAGGACGCTGGTGTGGTCGGCGGGCCTCGGCGGGGTCGGGGTGCCGTCGGGCAGGCGCAGGTAGAGGGCGGGCTGGCCCTTGGCGGCGTCGGCCAGGAGCAGCAGGGTGTGCCCGGGGGTGGTGTGGGAGCCGGCGGCCAGGGCGGGGGTGTGGGGGGCGGTGTGGTCGAGGAGGTGCAGGAGTTGGCCGGTGGCGGGGGTGAGCCAGCCGTCGGTGATCAGCCGCTCGGGGACGGCGATGCCGGCGGGGTCCTGGGTGAGCAGTTCGGTGGCGGGGGGCAGGAGGAGTTCGGTCGTGGTGCCGCCCGGCAGGGTGAAGAGCATGTGGGGCCTCGTCTCGTTCAGCGGTGTGTGGTCGGTGGCCGGTGCCAGGCCCGGTCCTGCGGGGGGATGGGCGCTCGCGCGGGGGCGGGCTGGGCGCGGGTGGCCTGTTCGTTGGCGGCGGCCAGCTGGACCCAGCCGGTCACGAGCCGGTCGCGGGCGGCCTCCAGTTCCTCGAAGCCCTGCTCCAGTCCGTTCTGGCCGTGCTGGAGCAGGCGGGCGTCGTCCCGGGTCCGGGCGACGTCGTCGGCGGCGGCGGCCAGCTCGCGGCGGATCTCGCGCAGTTCGCCGCCGACGGTCCCGGCGTCGGTCTCGGTCTGCCGGAGCGCCTCTCGGGCCTGCCGGGCGGCGGTGCGGCAGGCTTCCAGCTCGGCCTGGCCGGCGGTGAGCTCGGCCACGATGCGGGCGAGTTCGGCGCGCCCGCGCCGGAGGTCGCCGCGAAGGGCGGCCGCCTGGGTGACCTGGTCGGCCCACCGCAGCGCCGCGTCCCGGGCGGCCTGCCGCTCGTGCTCGGGCTGCTCGCGGGTCCGGCGCGCCTGCTCGCACGCCGGGTTCGGGCAGGGGTGGTGGTGTTCCAGCGCGCCGATCGCGTGCAGCATGGCGAGGGCCGCGGCCAGGCGTCGCACGCCGAGCCGCTGGTAGACGGCGTACTGCAGCCGACGGGCCGCCTCCAGCCTGATGCCGGCCGCGTCCGCCGCGTCGGCGACGGCCTGGCCCTCGCCGAGCAGGACGAACAGACGCAGCTGCGGGGCCGTCGGTGATCCCGGGGGCCGGTCGGGCACCAGCGGCGGGACGAGTCCGGCGCGGGCCCCGGTCAGGACGAGCTGGCCGTTGGTGCGGGCACCGGTCAGTTTCCGCATCCGCGCCAGTTCCCGGGCCACCACGGGGTGCCCGCAGCCCAGGCTGTGGCCGATGCTACGGATGTCGTGGCCGACGGCGGTGAGCAGCAGGACGCTGTGCTGGCGGCAGGTGAGGGCGATCCGTTCCCCGCAGGTCGGACACGGGTCGCCTTCGACCCTCTCGTACGGATCGGGCGCCGTGTTCTCCTGGGTGGTGGTCACGTGGGGCTCCCGGCCGGGCAGTGGGGGCAGAACGGGGCGGCGTGCAGCAGCTGCGCGGCGTGGAGGCGGTAGACGGCCGCGGGACTGCCGGAGGTGCCCAGGGTCCGGCGGGTGCGGGCGAGGGAGTGGGTGACGCTGCCCTCGCGCAGGCCGAGCCGTTCGGCGATCTCCGAGACGGCGCGGCCGTGGGCCTGGTTCTGGACGATTTCCAGGTCCCGGCCGGGCAGAGGGTGGGTCAGGCGGGTCGGCTGCGGGCAGAGCAGGCCGCTCCGGCAGGCGTGGTCGACGGCCTGCGGCCAGGTCTCGGCCCCCAGGGCCCACGCCAGCATCCCCAGCTCGGCCAGGGCGCTGGAGACGCTGGCGTAGGTGCGGCGCGCGATCTGGTCGGTCGACAGGTCGGCGGCCAGCCACGTCAGCAGACTCGCCTCGGACGAGCTGAGGGTGACCGTCGTACAGCAGACCCGGCAGAGTGTGCCGACGGTGCGGGCCGACGGCGGGCTGAACACCGGGCCGGGAACCGGGTCGGTGTTGGGCCGGTGGACCCAGGCCGGCGGGTAGCCGGCGCGCAGCTGGACGAGGCCGACGGTGTCGGAGGTCTCGGGGGTCGTCACCGCTGCCCCCAGTTCCACGGGAGCTGGTGGGCGCCGCGCAGGCATGCGATCTGGTGGGCGGCCCGCTGGCGGGCGGTGCCGTAGAGGCGGGATCGGCGCACGGTCTCCATCACGGCGGTCAGGACGACGACGTCCCGGACGGTCTGGTAGTCCGGCCAGGCGCCGATCTGGTCGTAGGGCACGAGGTCGGGCCGGGCCCGGGAGGTGTAGGCCGTCGTGTACGCGTGGAGGTCGACGGGGTGTCCGCGCAGCAGCTCGGTGCGCCAGCGGGCGGCGACGAGGTCCCACTCGCGGCGGCCGAGCCGCAGCGGGCGTCGCAGGAGCAGCCGCGGGCAGCGGCCGTCGTCGTAGCAGGCCGCCGTACGGGTGTCGCCGAGGATGACGGTGGGCGGGGTCGGCCACACGATGCGCTCCCACTCCTCGCGCAGCCGAGCGGCGTGTTCGCGCAGGAACCACTGGCCGGCCTCGTCCACGTCGGCGTCGGCCAGCGCGTCCAGCAGGCCGTCGAACGGGTCGTGGGGCTCCAGCCACAGCGCCGACTTGGGGTGGATGCCGTGGACGGCGGCGGTCACCCACGCGCTCACCGCGGGGTCGCCGTGGCGCCGCCCAGGCTGGTGCCAGAAGGTCACGGCGCGCGCCCCGTGGGTACGGACGTGGCTGTAGTGCGGACGGACGACGGGCACCGGCTGCTGCTCCAGCAGCTGGGCGCCACGCAGCAGCGCCCAGGCATCGTCCAGACTGGTGTGCACAAGGGCCACCGCGTCCGAGGCGGGCAGCGACCACCGGTGGAGGTCCGGGTGCTCACTGACCAGCTCGGCCCCGTCGGCGGTGTCGCCGGTGTCCACGCAGGCCTTGGTCACGGCCGAGTAGGAGGCCGTGATCCGCTGACGGCGGGCCACCTCGGCGGCCTTGAGCAGGATGCTGGTGGTCGGTCCGACGCTCACGGGGTTCCTCGGGTACGAAGTCGGTGGACAAGGTGGTGGTGGTCCGGAACGGCGCCTCCCACGCTTCGCCGCCCCGGACCGCCGACCCCGTGCCGGGTGGCACGTGCCGGAACGGACAACGGGGCGCAACACGGTGTCCCCGGTCGCCTCGTCGTCCGGTTCGACCGGGGTGCGGGCGCACAGGGGTGACGCCCGGCACCCCGGCCTTCATTCACCCGCCCCAGGTCCTGGGGTGGGTGGTCTCAACGGGGGTGCTGGCCCGGCCAGGGCTCCCGCCCAACGGCCGGGCCAGCGTTCCGGTGGACCCTCGGCCACCGGGTTCTTCCTGCCAGACCGCCACCCCCACGGTCGACGGCCGGCAGGAACCCCGCAGCCGCCTCCCCCCGGCACGACGGGAAAGGGGGTGGCGGCCGCGGGGCCGCGCGGTGAGCAAGGCACGGTAGGGCGTGCGCTCTTCCGCTGCCCGCCGCACCCAGGCGGGCGTTCTGGAGTCCGGCGGCGGCCGCGCCGGGAAGGGCTGGCGGCCGTCGCCGGAGGTCTACGGGGTGGTGCTCACGCCGCCGGTATCCGGCTGCTCAGCACCGGGCGCACGGGAAACGTGCCGACGACCGGCCGGGGCCGGGCGTTCCGCACAACGGTGTCTGCGCGCAGGGCCGCGATGACCACGGAGATGCCGGGACCGGCGGTCTCCGCGCTGTTCTGCAGCGCCTGCGAGATGGTGTTGCGGAGGGTGGCGCCCGATGTCGCCGCCGTGCAGCAGTGCGACCGGGGAGTTAGTCTGGAGTACCCACGGCGGGGTGTCCCAGCGGGTGCCGTGCGAGGGCGGGAGGGCGATCCAGTCGTCCGGGCCGGAGCGGATCCTCACGTCGGCTCCGACCGTTCTGGCGTAGCGGCCGGTGGCGGGAAGGATCAGCAGGGTGACCGACTCGTCGGTGACGATGCACGGCACCTGGGCGATCTTCTCCAGGTTGACTATCGCGGCCATGCCCGTGGTCCGCGGGAAGACCAGGGCGTCGAACATGCTGGTGGTGGCCAGGAGTCCGGCGCCGGGCGCCTTCTCCAGTTCCTCGATGACGTGCTCGGGGTCGCTGACGGCGGGGCTGCCGGTCCGGGGGTGGGCACCCGGCATGGGGCAGTTCGGGTTGTTGCACGTGCAGCCCTGCCGAGGCCTGTAGCGGTGTCCGACCGATAACGCCCAGCCGAGGGCGGAGTAGGCCGTGACGGCGTCGTTCGGTCGGCGGGTGTTGATCAGCTCCATTGCCAGTCTCTCCCACGGTGATCACACATTCACATCTGGTGACCCCATGAGCTTGGCAGCCCTGCCGTGCCGCGCCCCCTAGGAATTCTAGGGGGCGTCAACTGTTCGGGTGGAAAGGTGAGTTAGTGCACCAGCTCCATGTTGCGGATGAGGCTGGAGAGAGCGGCGGCCTGCGACGGAACCCCCACCTGCACGAGCTCGGTGACCAGGGCCCGGCTCATCGGGTCGGCGAACACGTAGTGCGGCGCGGCGGTGGCGGCCTCCTTGAGTTTGACCACCGCGGTCGAGTGCCGGCCCATCCGCTGCATCGCCCGTGCTTCGTCGATCGCGAAGTGGGTGCGCCGCTCCTTCGACGGGACCTCGTTGATGTCGACCTGCGGCACGTGGGCAAGGCCCCGGCCCGGCTCATCCACCTCGACACCGACTTCCGCCGCGTGGACGGCGACGACGCCGCGCCCGAACACGGTGTGCCGGCCGAGGTCGTACCAGCCGGGGCCGAGACGGTCGGCATCCTCCAGCGCGGCATCGACCCGGGCCCACGCTTCCGCCCCGTGGCCGGCCCGGGCGTGGGCAATCGCGCACCGCAGGTGCAGGGCTCCGCGAAGCGACACCGCCTCCCGCCCGGCCACCACGCCCCGGGTGTGGGGCTCCAGGTCGCGCAGGGCGGCCTCGGCCACGGCGAGGGCCTCCCTGGGGGACGCCTGGTGCAGCAGCGCCCCGCACCGGTCCCACGCGACGGCCGCCCGCTCCAGCGGATCGTCAACGGCGGTCGCAGCTCCCGCGGCCACCTCCGCCGCCGACCACGCCAGATCCGGGTACCCCAGCTGGTTCAGGCACATCCTGGCCGTACGGCACGTGTCGGCCAGCAGCCGCAGGGCCTCGTCCCGGCTTCCGCCGGACTCGAATGTCAGCACGGCCGTGTTCAGGTCTTCGATCAGGGGCGGGAGCAGGGTGGCGACCTTGGGCAAGTTGGCAGCCTGCCGCGCCGCATTGGTCCGCCGGGACTGCTCTCGCAGGTCCGCCAGCCCGACGAGGCCGCCCTGCGGGACGAGACCCGGGTGGCCGGACAGGATCAAGCCGGCCCGGCGCACCCCGGTACGGATCGCGGGGACGTGGGCATGCGCGATGCCGCCGACTCCGTGCTGGAGCCTGTACGGCTGGCCGAGCAGCCACACCACGTCGACGTCGCAGCACTCGGCGATGGCGGTGATCACGCTGTACCGGTCCAGGGCCAACCGCCCGCTCTCGACGTTGGCCACCCAGGACTCGGCCCGGCCCAGGAAGTCGGCAAGCTCAACTTGCGTCATTCCAGCGGCGTTTCGGGCAATCCTCACGCGCGAACCGATCGATTCGCTGTTCAGAGGCATACCGGTCTCCGTTCTGATTCCCACTCAACTCAGGACGGTACTCCGGATGCCGCCCCCGCAAGGCACGTAGGCCGAACGGGGGACGGCATCCCTCCGATCCGGCGGCATTACACCCGGCACGGCAACCTCGGCACGACGGGTGGGGGATTGTCAGCCATCGGGAGTTGACCGTGCACTGCTCAGGTCGCGGCCGCGCCCGCCCGCGCTCCCTGCGCCTTCTGCTGCCCGGCCTTCCGGCACCGCCGAGCCGCTCACGCCCGCCGCTGAGCCCACCCGGGAGCCCGACGCCGCCACGGCCTAGCCGCACAGTGTGGGCGGCGGGTCGACTCCGGGTGGAGGCGGGCAAAAATGCACGTCACACTGTCAGCTCCCCTTGCTACTGTCCGGCGCCATGACTGAATGGATAGCCGCCGTGGCGGCCGCTGTCAGCGTGCTGGTCGCGGTGTTCGCGTGGAAGGCTGCCGACCGGTCGGCAGCCGCCGCGGAGCGCGTCGAGAGCATCGAACGTGACCGCTGGCACCGGGACCTCACCCCCGACCTCGACATCCGCCTCGTGCAGCAGAACATGAACCACTGGCTCCTGAGCGTGGACCTCGACGGCCCCGAAGGCCTCGACGACCTCGACAGCATCACCGTCGAGATCCTGGACGAGAAGGGCGTCAGCCACCTGCCCGGGCCGACGGGACCCACGGCGGAGGACCTCGCGCAGGTGATCTGGGGACCGCTGCGCCTGCGCCCCGGTGTCGACGGTGTCGCCGCCCCCGGCCGCACCACCACCGTTGAAGGCCTCGGGCTCGGCCACCGCGCCGTCCGCGCGCTGGAGCTCAGCCTACGGCCGGCCTGGGACAAGGACCCCATCAACTCCTGGGCCCGCCGCTACCTGGACCACCCGCTGCGCCTGCGCATCGTCTGCCACAAGGACGGCCACAAGCCGTGGACCCTGATCCGAGAGGTGCCCGTCCCTCCTGGAACCCGCCCCGCCGAGCACACCTCCCCGGCGGGCTCCGCCACGGCCTAGTCTGGCGCGCCGTCGGCGGGCACCACCGGCATGGTGGTGGTTGGCGGCCCCAGCCCGAGCCCCCGAGCGGGTCGGGGCGCCGCAGCAGCACCGAAGGCCCCTTCCCTCGCCGGGGCCTTCGTGGTCTTCTCGGGACCGCTACCCAGGCCACTGGGGGCCACCGACAACGGCGGTCGTCGGCCCGACCCCCGGGCGCCCGCCTGGCTCCAAGAACCGCGGCCCCGCGAACCGCTACGACGTGGGCCTGCTCCTGGCCACCGGCGAGTCCTACCGCTGACCGGCTCTCAGCGTCCGGCCGGCAGCCCCCAGGAAACCGGCCAGAGTAGCACAAAGAGCCGGCTGGCCCG
>NZ_JBHZCN010000128.1:0-25844 GCF_042755465.1 Kitasatospora sp. NPDC059160
GGAGCGGCCCGCCGGCGCGGGGGCGGCGCCCGGGCCCCCGGCGGCCCGCTGGACGGGCGGCTGGCCGGGCGGCGGCACCGCGGCGCCCTGGTGCTGCTCCTGGGGCGCCTGCCGGTCGTCCTGGGCCCCCTGGGCGGCCTCGGTGCCCTCGGCGCCCTCCGTGCCGTTGACGGTCCGCGCGGTCTCCGGTCTGGATGCCTCGGCGGCCGGACGCGGGGCGAGGGACGGCGACAGCGCCATCCCGCCGGTGGTCCGGAACAGCTCGTCGGCACCCGGGAGACTCACTCGGCGGGGCGGCACCGGTCGAGCACCTCCCTGGCGAGCTGGCGGTAGGCGGCGGCCCCGACCGAGTTGGTGGCGTAGGTCGTGATCGGCTCGCCGGCGACGGTGGTCTCCGGGAAGCGCACGGTCCGCCCGATGACGGTGTGGAAGACGTGCTCGCCGAACGCCTCGACGACCCGCGCCAGCACCTCGCGGCTGTGCACGGTGCGCGAGTCGTACATGGTCGCGAGGATGCCGTCCAGGCGCAGCTCGGGGTTGAGCCGCTCGCACACCTTCTCGATGGTCTCGGTCAGCAGCGCGACCCCGCGCAGTGCGAAGAACTCGCACTCCAGCGGGACGATCACGCTGTGAGCGGCCGTCAGCGCATTGACCGTCAGCAGGCCCAGCGAGGGCTGGCAGTCGATGATGACGAAGTCGTAGTCCGGCAGCAGCGGCTTGAGGGCGCGCGCCAGCGCGGACTCCCGGGCCACCTCGCTGACCAGCTGCACCTCGGCGGCGGAGAGGTCGATGTTGGAGGGCAGCAGGTCCATGCCCGGGACGGCGGTCTTGAGCAGCACCTCATCGGCCGTCAGGCCCCGCTCCATGAGCAGGTTGTAGACGGTGACGTCGAGCTCCATCGGGTTGACGCCGAGGCCGACCGAGAGCGCGCCCTGCGGGTCGAAGTCGACGAGCAGCACCCGGCGGCCGTACTCGGCCAGCGCCGCGCCCAGGTTGATGGTCGACGTGGTCTTGCCGACGCCGCCCTTCTGGTTGCACATGGCGATGATCTGGGCGGGTCCGTGCTCGGCGACCGGCGCGGGGATCGGGAAGTACGGCAGCGGGCGGCCGGTCGGGCCGACCCGCTCGCGGCGCTGGCGCGCGGCGTCGGGGGCCAGCGTGGCCGCGTACTCCGGGTCCGGCTCGTACTCGGCGTCCGGGTCGTCGTAGGCGCCGTAGGCGAACTCGCCGTAGGCCAGGCCGTAGGCCGCCAAGTCGGCGTCGTGATCGGTCACCGTGGTCACCTGCGCTGTGTTCTGGCGTGCTTCGAAGGTACGGAGTGCGACCGAGCCGACCTCGGCCGAGCCCACGGATGCCTGCCGGGCCCCGGGCTCCTCACTCGGCTGGCCGGCGGTGAGCTCCGCCAGTCCTGGCTGACCACCCCCGGGAGCAATTGTCGACTCATTCACAAGTCGTCTTACCTCCTTGGGGATCCAGGACTCTATGTCGATTCGTCAGCGTGGCAGCATGCCGACGGTTTGCGACTCTAGGCCGTTCAAGGCGTTCGCAGCAACACAATCCACGGTAGTGGGCACGATGTGTCGACTATCGGGCGGGCTGCTGTCAAGGGATGAGCAGGCCCATGACCCTAACGTTTCTGCGGGACGCCGAGGGTCGGGTGACACCACCGACGGAAATTGACGACAGAGCGACCCGCCCGGTCCACCCGCTGTTCACGGGCACGGCGAAGCCCCCGACCCGAGGGCATCGGGTCGGGGGCGAACGACCGCCGTGCGGTCAGGGAGTTCAGGCGAGCACGCTCTCCAGCGTGACCGACTCCAGGCCGAAGGCCTCGGCCACGGCCGGGAAGGTGATCTGGCCCTCGTGGACGTTCAGGCCCTTGGCGAGCGCGGCGTCACGACGCAGCGCCTCCTTCCAGCCCCGGTTGGCCAGCTCCAGCACGTACGGCAGGGTGGCGTTGGTCAGCGCGTAGGTGGAGGTGTTCGGGACGGCGCCCGGCATGTTGGCCACGCAGTAGAAGACCGAGTTGTGGACCTGGAAGGTCGGGTCGTCGTGCGTGGTGGGGTGCGAGTCCTCGAAGCAGCCGCCCTGGTCGATGGCGATGTCGACGAGCACGGAGCCCGGCTTCATCCGGGAGACCAGCTCGTTGGTGACCAGCTTCGGGGCCTTGGCGCCCGGGATCAGCACGGCGCCGATGACCAGGTCGGCGTCCAGGACGGCCTTCTCCAGCTCGAAGGAGTTGGACATGATGGCCTTGATCTTGGTGCCGAAGATCCGGTCGGCCTCACGCAGCTTGTTGATGTCGCGGTCCAGCAGGGTCACGTCGTAGCCCATGCCGATGGCGATGGTGGCCGCGTGCCAGCCGGAGACGCCACCGCCGATGACGACGGCCTTGGCCGGGTGGGTGCCGGGCACGCCGCCGGGCAGCACGCCGCGGCCGCCGGCCGGGCGCATCAGGTGGTACGAGCCGACCTGCGGGGCCAGCCGGCCCGCGACCTCGGACATCGGGGCGAGCAGCGGCAGCGCGCCGTTGCCCAGCTGGACGGTCTCGTACGCGATCGCGGTGGTGCCGGAGGCGACCAGCGCGTCGGTGCCGGCCCGGTCGGCCGCGAGGTGCAGGTACGTGAAGACGGTCTGGCCCTTGCGCAGCCGGTGGTACTCGGAGGCGATGGGCTCCTTGACCTTCAGCAGCAGGTCGGCCGTGGCCCACACCTCGTCGGCGGTGGGGAGGATGGTGGCGCCGGCGGCCACGTACTCCTCGTTGGGGATCGAGGAGCCGAGACCGGCGTTGTCCTCGATGTAGACCTCGTGGCCGTTGCGGACCAGCTCATGCACGCCGGCGGGCGTGATGGCCACGCGGTACTCGTGGTTCTTGACCTCGCGGGGGATGCCGACCTTCACGACTGAACACGTCCTCTTGCCATGGGGGTCCCGACCGGAGAAGACCGGTGGGCGACGCGCACGTGGGGAAGCCTCCGGGCATGCCGGGGCAGGGGATCGCTGCGCGACTGGGTTCGAGTGTAATGAAGCCCAGGCGGCCTGTCAGCCTTCCAAATCTAACAATTTCGCCGAAGGCATTGGCAGGTTCGTAGGCTTCCACTGGAACTTACCTGTCATAGGTGTCGTAACAGGGCACTTTCGACGATACCTCCGAAACCACCCTCACCACCCGCCGTCGACACGTTCCCGCAGGTCGGCGAGGGCGCTGCCGACCGCCTCCCGGCCGCGCTCGTCGCCGATCCGGCGCAGCACGGCCAGCGCGGCCCGGTACTCCCGGTCGGCCTCCTCGAAGCGGCGCTGGGCGGTGTGCGCCTCGGCGACCCGGGCCAGCAGCCGGGCCTCGGCCGCGTGGTCGCCCAGCGACCGCCGCAGCCCGAGCGCCCGCCCGTACCAGTCGGCGGCGCGCACCGCGTCGCCGAGCGCCCGATGGCAGCCCGCCGCGCCCTCCAGTGCCCGGGCGCAGAGCGGTTCGTCGCCGACCTCCCGGGCGTGCTCCAGGGCGGCCCGGTAGTGCCCGGCGGCCTGCTCCCAGCGGCCCGCCGAGGCCTGGAGGTCGCCCAGGTTGAGCAGCGCCGCCGAGGCCCGGCGGGGGCGCCCGTTGCGCTCGGCGACGGTGAGCACCAGCTCGTGCAGCCGGTAGAGGTCGGCGGGGGCGGCCGTGCCGGTCAGCGGCAGGGCCCGCAGCAGCGCGGTGACCAGCCGGCCGGCCGAGCCGTCCAGGTCGCCCTGGCCGATCGCGTCGGCCACCGCGCCGAGCAGCAGCTCCCGCTCCGCCGTCAGCCAGTCCCGGGCGTGCCCGGCCGAGTCCAGCCGCAGCGCGGGGGGCAGCGGGTCGGGGGCCGGGCCGTCGGCCGGGTCCAGCAGGGCGCGGGCCGACTCGGTCAGCCGGACCAGCCGCTCCAGCAGCCGGGCCCGGGCGAGCTCGGTCTCGGCGGGCCGGTCCTCCTGCTCCCGCAGCCGGACCAGCCGCTGGTAGAGCCGCCCGGGCACCCGGTAGCGCGGGGTGCCGTCGGCGGCCGGAGCCTCCTCGCCGAGCAGTTCCCGCTCGGCCAGCGCGGCCAGCGTCGCGGCCGCCTCCGGCGCCGGGCAGCCGACCAGGGCGGAGGCGGTGCGCGGGTCGGCGGTCTGCGCCGGGGCGAGCGTGAGGGTGCGCAGCATCCGTGCCTGGGCGGCCGGCAGTCCCCGGTAGAGCAGGGTGAAGGCGCCCAGCAGCGGGTCGTTGTCGGGGACGGGCACCGGCTCGGCGGGCGCGGGCTCGGGCTTGACCCAGGTCGACGGGTCGCCGGCCGGCTCGGGCGCGGCGGCGGCCTCCGCCGCCCCGTCCTGCGCCTGGGCGCCCTCCTCCTTCTTCTCCGGTGCCGCGTCGGTCCTCGGCGTCCGGCCGGCCTTCGCGGTCCTCGCGCCCTTCCCGGCCTTCCCCGCCCGGCCGCGGCCGGCGCCCTTGGCGCCCGAGGCCTCGGACTCCTCCCCCACCGCCCGGGTGAGCTCGCGCGCCGCGTCGGTGACCGCGATCTTCGGGTTGCCGCGCAGCCACCGCGAGATCAGCCGCAGCGCGGCCGGCCCGGCGGCGCAGGCCTCGGCGAGGTCGGCCGCGCCGACCGGGTCGCAGGAGACCCGGGTGCCGCCCACCAGGTCGGCCAGCAGTTCCCCGGAGGCCTGCCGGTCCAGCCCGCCGAGGATCACCGGGTCGATGTCCTCGATGCCGGTGAGCGGCCCGGCCGTGGTGGCGAGCACCAGGCAGCCGGGCTCGTCGGCGAGCAGCGGCCACAGCTGCCCGGCGTCCCGGACGTCGTCCAGCACCAGCAGCACCCGGCGTCCCGCCAGGGCCTCCCGCAGGGCCACGCCGCCCGGTTCGTCCCGTCCGTCCTCGACGGCGCCGGGCAGTGGTACGGCGGCCTGCGGGTCGAGCTGCTCCAGCAGCAGCCGGGCGGCCCGGCCCGGCGGCACCCGCCCGCCGTCCGGGGCGGACAGCCGGGCGAACAGCACGCCGTCCGGGTAGTCGGCGGCGGCGGTCCGGGCGAAGCGGGCGGCGAGCGCCGTGCGGCCCGAGCCGGGGCGCCCGGCCAGCACCAGGACGGGGCAGCGGCCGCTCACCCGGCGGGTCGCGGCCGCCCGCAGCGCGGCCAGTTCGGTGCGCCGCCCGGCGAACAGGGCGGGCCCGGCGGGCAGCCGGTCGAGCCCCGGGACGGCGCCGGCGGGCGCGTCGGGGCCGGGGTCCATCGTCGCCGTCTTCCTCGCCACCCGTGCCACTCCCGACGTCATCCCGCGCCCGGCGTCCGGCCGGAAGGCCCGCTGCGCTCGGCGGAGGCGGCCCGGGACGGGCGCCCTGTCTGCGAAGCGTAGTTCGACCGTCCGACTGATCGGAGGTGACATCCGGTCGTACGAACCGGTGAATCACCCCAAGGCATCAACCCCGCTGGTTCGCCCACGCCCCGACGGGCGGTCAGACCTCGAAGGGGCGGGCCGGCCACGGTGCGTCCGGGCGGCGCAGCCCGTCCAGGCCGTCCGGGGAGGTCAGCGCGGCGTGCACGGCGAGGACGCCGGTGACCAGGGTCGGGTTGTGCAGCCGCCCGGCCTGGATCAGCCGGATCAGCTCGGGCACCGGCACCCGGGCGACCTCGATCTCCTGCTCCTCGCCCTCGGCCTCGTACCGCCGGCCCTCGGCCTCGGCGAGGTCGGTGGCCAGGAACATCCGCAGCGCCTCGTCGGTGCCGCCCGGGGAGGTGTAGTAGTCGGCGAGGACCCGCCAGGTGTCGGCCCGGCAGTGGGCCTCCTCGTACAGCTCGCGCCGGGCGGCGTGCCACGGGTTCTCGCCGGGTACGTCGAGCAGGCCGGCCGGCAGCTCCCAGAGCCGCTGGCGGACGGGGTGGCGGTACTGGCGCAGCACCAGCACCCGCTGCTCGTCGTCCAGGGCGAGCACGGAGACCGAGCCGGGGTGGGTCTGGTAGTCGCGCCGGGACCAGCTGCCGTCGGGCATCCGGACCTCCTCGCTGCGCACGCCGGTGACCCGGCCCTGGAACGGCGTCGAGCTCGCCCGGACCTCCCACTCCTCGGCCGTGTCGGCGATCACCAGGTCGCTCTGCTCGTCCATCGCTCTCCCCTTTTCGTCAGTACGACACAATCTAACGCCGAACGGCGGCCCCGCGGGAATCGCGGGGCCGCCGTCCGGTGCGCGACCGGGGCCGGGAGCAGGAGGACTACTCCGCGGCCGGGGCCGTCTTGATCTCGATGGCGGCCTTGACCAGGCCCGCGAACAGCGGGTGCGGGCGGGTCGGGCGGGACTTCAGCTCCGGGTGGGCCTGGGTGGCCACCAGGTACGGGTGCACCTCGCGCGGGTACTCGACGTACTCGACGAGGTCGCCCTTGGGCGAGAGGCCGGAGAACTGCAGGCCGGTCTTCTCCAGGTCCGCGCGGTAGGCGTTGTTGACCTCGTAGCGGTGGCGGTGGCGCTCCTCGACGTACGGCTCGCCGCCGTAGACCTCGCGGACGATCGAGCCCTCGGCGAGCTTGGCCGGGTAGAGGCCCAGGCGCATGGTGCCGCCCAGGTCGCCCTTGCCGTCGACGATCGCCAGCTGCTCGGCCATGGTGGAGACGACCGGGTGCTTGGCGGCGGCGTCGAACTCGGTGGAGTTGGCCTCGGGCAGGCCGGCCAGGTTGCGGGCGGCCTCGATGACCACGCACTGCAGGCCCAGGCACAGGCCCAGCAGCGGGACCTTGTTCTCGCGGGCGAAGGTGATGGCGCCGACCTTGCCGTTGACGCCGCGGTCGCCGAAGCCGCCGGGGATGCAGATCGCGTCGACGTCACCGAGCTGCTCGCGGGCGCCCTCGGGGGTCTCGCAGTCGTCCGAGGTGACCCACTTGATCTCGACCCGGGCGTTGTTGGCGAAGCCGCCGGCGCGCAGCGCCTCGGTCACCGACAGGTAGGCGTCCGGCAGGTCGATGTACTTGCCGACCAGGGCGACCTTGACGATGTGCTGCGGCTCGTGGACGCGGCGCAGCAGGTCGTCCCAGGTGGTCCAGTCCACGTCGCGGAACGGCAGGTCCAGGCGGCGCACCACGTAGGCGTCCAGGCCCTCGCCGTGCAGCACCTTCGGGATGTCGTAGATCGACTTGGCGTCGATGGCCGCGACCACGGCCTCCTCGTCCACGTCGCACATCAGCGAGATCTTGCGCTTGATCGCCTGCGGGACCTCGCGGTCGGCGCGCAGCACGATCGCGTCCGGCTGGATGCCGATGTTGCGCAGCGCGGCGACGGAGTGCTGGGTGGGCTTGGTCTTGAGCTCGCCCGAGGGGCCGATGTACGGCAGCAGGGAGACGTGCACGAAGAACACGTTGTCCCGGCCGACCTCGTGGCGGACCTGGCGGACGGCCTCCAGGAACGGCAGCGACTCGATGTCGCCGACGGTGCCGCCGACCTCGGTGATCACGACGTCGACGTCCTCGGTCGCCATCCGGCGGATCCGGGACTTGATCTCGTTGGTGATGTGCGGGATGACCTGGACGGTGTCGCCCAGGTACTCGCCTCGGCGCTCCTTGGCGATGACCGTCGAGTACACCTGGCCGGTGGTGACGTTCGCCGAGCCGTGCAGGTTGGTGTCGAGGAACCGCTCGTAGTGGCCGATGTCCAGGTCGGTCTCGGCGCCGTCGTCGGTGACGAAGACCTCACCGTGCTGGAACGGGTTCATGGTGCCCGGGTCCACGTTGAGGTACGGGTCGAGCTTCTGCATCGTCACGCGCAGGCCGCGGGCCTTGAGCAGCGCGCCGAGGCTGGAGGCGGTCAGCCCCTTTCCGAGCGAAGAGGCAACACCCCCGGTGACGAAGAGGTGCTTGGTCGTCACGGCGCGGCCGTTCGCTGCCTTGCCGGAATGGGGCTGTGCCAAGAGGGGGCTCCCGTGGGTCGCGTGTCGAAAGTGACGTGGGCGGGAGGCTCGGGGCTCGCCGGGCGACGGGAGGCCGGCAGGCTGCGCGGCGCTCGAAGGGTCGTCGGTTCGGCTGGTCCGGGGCGTTTTGATCCCGCCGGTCCACGGGATACCAGGGTAACAGTGACCTGACCGGGACGCCTTTCGGCCCGCGCTCGGCCCGCGCCCGGCACTCCGGGAGCGTGCGCCGGGCGCACCACCGGCGCACCATCCGCCGCACGCGTCACACCGGTCGCACCACCCACCGGACCGGGCCAGCCGGGGTACTCCGACCGGGCCATGCCAGCCCCTCCGTTACGGCCACCCGGAGCTGATCCTTCCGGACCATCCTGCGCCGCGCCCCCGCGATGCACGGCATTTCCGCCGAATTGCGGCGCCACACGAGGCTGCGCCCGCGTGCTTCGCCCCTTTCGTCCGTCGTAAGCTGCACGGACGCATCGCGACAGCACGAGCACGCGGAGGGCGTGGGAGCGTCAGGACACTCCCGGTCCCCGATGCGCGACCGGACCTCCCCGTTATCCAGCTCCTCCCCACCCACCCCCTGGGGCTCGACCGAGCCCCGCGCGGACACTCCAGCAAGGCCCGCCACCACCCCCCGGCGGGCCGGACGTCCCGGGGTGAACCCCCGGCCCCGCAGACCCGCTCGCTCCCTGGTTCGCCGATGCCCTGACCACATTGCGAACTGGAGATCCACGTGGCCGGCCGTATCGAGGACTACGCACTCATCGGGGACATGCAGACCGCTGCCCTGGTCAGCAGGGACGGGGCGGTGGACTGGCTCTGCCTCCCCCGCTTCGACTCGCCGGCGGTGTTCGCCGGCCTGCTCGGCACCGATGAACACGGCTTCTGGCGGATCGGACCGGCCGAGGCGGTGGCGACCGAGCTCCCCGCCCCGGCCGCCGCCCCCGCCGAGGCCGCCCTGCCGCGCCTCGGCGACACCGCCGGCCCGCGCGTCCCGCCGCCCACCGCCGCCGCCCCCGCCGTGCCCGCCGACCGCCGCCGCTACCGGGGCGACTCGCTGATCCTGGAGCAGGAGTGGGACGCCCAGGGCGGCACCGTCCGGGTGATCGACTTCATGCCGCCCCGCCCGCTGGCCGGCAAGGACTCCGTGCCGCAGATGATCCGGATCGTCGAGGGCGTGGCCGGCACCGTGCGGATGCGCTCGGCGCTGCGGATGCGCTTCTCCTACGGCCGGATCGTCCCCTGGGTGCACCGGGTCGAGCAGGCCGACGGCGGCCACCGCACCGTCGCCGTGGCCGGGCCCGACTCGGTCTGGCTGGACGGCGAGGCCGAGACCTACGGGCGCGACCTCACCACCTACGCCGACTTCACCGTCCGGGCCGGCGAGCGGATCGCCTTCGCCCTCACCTGGCAGGCCTCCCACCTGGAGCCGCCGGCCGTCCCGGACGCCGAGGCGATGCTCGACGCCACCGCCGAGTTCTGGCACGACTGGGCCGGCCAGTGCACCTACCAGGGCCCCTACCGCGAGGCCGTGGTCCGCTCGCTGATCACCCTCAAGGGCCTCACCTACGCCCCCACCGGCGGCATCGTCGCCGCCCCCACCACCTCGCTGCCCGAGGACATCGGCGGCGAGCGCAACTGGGACTACCGCTACACCTGGCTGCGCGACGCCGCGATCACCCTCTCCTCGCTGCTGCGCACCGGCTACCGCGAGGAGGCCCGCGCCTGGCGCGAGTGGCTGCTGCGCGCGGTCGCCGGCGACCCGGAGAACCTGCAGATCATGTACGGCATCGCCGGCGAGCGCGAGCTCACCGAGTCCTCGCTGGACTGGCTGCCCGGCTACGAGGGCTCGCTGCCCGTGCGGATCGGCAACGGCGCCGCCGGACAGCTCCAACTCGACGTCTACGGCGAGGTGGTGGAGGCCCTGCACCTGGCCCACATGACCGGCCTGGTCCGCAACGACCACGCCCACAACCTCCAGCTGCGCCTGATCGAGTACCTGGAGGACCACTGGCAGAACCCGGACGAGGGCATCTGGGAGGTCCGCGGCCCGCGCCGGCACTTCGTCCACTCCAAGGTGATGGCCTGGGTCGCCGTCGACCGCACCATCAAGCTGCTGGAGCAGACCCCCGAGGACGCCCCCTCCGACGGCCACCTGGAGCGCTGGCGCGTGCTGCGCGAGACCATCCACCGGGACGTCTGCGAGAAGGGCTACGACCCCGAGCGCAACACCTTCACCCAGTACTACGGCGGCAAGGAGCTGGACGCCTCGCTGCTGCTCATCCCCCAGGTCGGCTTCCTGCCGCCGGACGACAAGCGGGTGATCGGCACCATCGAGGCGATCCAGCGCGAACTGTCCACCGAGGACGGCTTCGTGCTGCGCTACCCCACCCACGACGAGTCGGGCAACAACGTGGACGGCCTGTCCGGCCACGAGGGCGCCTTCCTGGCCTGCTCGTTCTGGCTCGCCGACGACCTCGCCATGATCGGCCGGGTGCAGGAGGCCCGCGAACTGTTCGACCGGCTGCTGTCGCTGCGCAACGACCTCGGGCTGCTCGCCGAGGAGTGGGACCCTCGGCTCAAGCGCCAGGTCGGCAACTTCCCGCAGGCGTTCAGCCACGTCCCGCTGATCGACACCGCCCTGCGGCTGACCGCCTGCGGCGCCGCCTACCTGTCGGCCCAGCCGGACGGCGCCGAGGCCGACCGGGCCGCGGAGCGGGTGGAGCGGGCGGGCGTCTGAGGCCCACCGCCGGGGGTGCTCAGCCCCGCTGCACCAACTCGTCGTAGGTGCTGAGCACCTGGGCGACGGTGGCGGCCTCGTCCGGCCAGGTCTCGGCCTGCTGCCGGCCGGCCGCCACCAGCTGTTCCCGGCGGGCCGGGTCGGCGAGCAGCCCGCGCACCACCCGGCCGAGCGCCGCCGGGTCCCCCGGCGGCACCAGCAGGGCGGCGTCGCCGACCAGTTCGGGGATGCCGCCGACGGCGGTGGCGACCACCGGCACGCCGGCCCGCATCGCCTCCTGGACCACCAGCGAGCGGGCCTCCCAGCGGCTGGAGACCACCACCACGTCGGCGGCGGCCAGCAGGTCGGGGACGTCGGTGCGGTAGCCGAGCAGGCGCACCGGCAGCTTCTCGGCGGCCACCCGCTCGCGCAGCGGGCCCGCCTCCGGACCGTCCCCGGCGAGCAGCAGCAGCGGCTCCGGGTCCAGCGCGGACAGCTCCTGGGCGGCGTCCAGCAGCGTCCCGAAGGCCTTCTGCGGGACGAGCCGGCCGACCGCCAGCACCAGCGGGCGGTCCGGGCCGTCGCCGAGCAGCGCGGCGCGCGCCTCGGCCCGGCCGAGCCGCCCCTCGGGCATCGGCGGGGCGGCCACCGGGCCCAGCCGGGCGTCGGTGGCGCCCAGTTCACGGGCCCTGGCGACCAGGTCGGAGGAGGCGCCCAGGACCAGGTCGGCGGCGCGCGCCACCCGGCGCTCCATCAACCGCTGCAGCCGCCGCTCCATGCCGGTGGCCAGCAGCGCGTGGTGCGAGGTGACCACCAGCGGGGTCTCCGGGCGCAGGCCCGGGAAGCGGCCGGCGGTGCGCAGCGCGAGGTCGGACAGCAGGCCGGCCCGCAGCCCGTGGGCGTGCACCACGTCGGCGCCGGTGAAGGCCCGGCGCAGCTCGCCGATCGCGGTGGCGTCGCTGCGGGCCCCCGCGGTGGGGGTGATGTCGACGGTGTGGAACCGCGCGCCGGTGCGGGAGAAGCCGAACAGCGCGTCCGTGCCGGCCGGTGCGCAGACCGTGACGGTCACCCCGTGCGCGACCAGGCCCTGGGCCAGGGAACGCACGTGCGCACCGATGCCGCCGGTGCTGGCGGCCAGGACGAGTACCACGTGCAGCTGCCCCGGTTCCGGGGCGGCCGCGGTGGCCCGGGCGGCGGAATGGTCCACGTCGTCTCGCATCCGACTCGATCAGGTTCGCGCGCCGCTTCGCGAGGATTGCCCGCCCGGCGGCGCTCGGGACTGGAAAGCCAGTGTCCAGCCGCCACCATGCCAGGTCGGCTGCCCTCTTGGACAGTCGGCGCCACGGGGGGCGCGTCGCCGTCCCGGCGGGGAGGACCGCCGGTTCCGGCCGACCCCGTCCGGCCGGAACCGGCGGGCCGATCCGCCGAGATCCACTGGCCAGGGCCGGACCGGGCCTAGCTGTGGCGAGGGGCCCGGGCGGCGGCCAGCAGCTCCTCGGCGTGGGCCCGGCCCAGCTCCGAGTCCTCCAGGCCGGCCAGCATCCGGGAGAGTTCCCGCACCCGCTCCTCGTCGTTCAACACCTTGACCCCGGAACGGGTCACGGTGCCGTCGTGGGTCTTCTCCACCACCAGGTGCCGGTCCGCGAACGCGGCCACCTGCGGGAGGTGGGTGACCACCACGACCTGGGCGGATTCCGCCAGTTTGGCCAGCCGGCGGCCGATCTCGACCGCGGCCTTGCCGCCGACGCCCGCGTCCACCTCGTCGAACAGGTAGGTGGGGACCGGATCGGCGCCCGCGAAGACCACCTCGACGGCGAGCATCACCCGGGAGAGCTCACCGCCCGAGGCGCCCTTGGCGATCGGGCGCGGCTGGGCACCCGGGTGCGGGGCGAGCAGCACCTCGACCTCGTCCACGCCGTACGGCCCGTACGCGACGGTGCGGCCGTCCAGTTCGATGCCGGCCAGGTCGTCGACCCGGGTGATCGAGAAGGTCACCCGGGCGTGCGGCATGGCGAGTTCGGCGAGCTCCGCGGAGACGGCCTCGGCGAAGCGTCCGGCGGCGGCCTGCCGGGCGGCCGAGACCTCGGCCGCCAGCTCGGCCAACTCGGCCCGCAGCTCGGTCTCCTGGGCGCCGAGCTGGTCGATCCGCTCGTCGTCGCCGTCGAGTTCGGCGAGCCGGGCGGACCCGGCCTCGGCCCAGGCGATCACCTCGGCGAGGTCGTTGTCCTCGCCGCCGTACTTGCGCAGCAGCTGGGCCAGCACGGACCGGCGGTCCTCGACCGCGGCGAGGCGCACCGGGTCGGCGTCCAGGTCGTCGGCGTAGCCCGCGAGGTCCCCGGCGACGTCGGCCAGCAGGTAGCCGACCTCGTTCAGCCGGTCGGCCAGGGCGGCCAGCCGCTCGTCGTGGTGGCGCACGGCGTCCAGGGCGCGCCGGGACTGGGCGAGCAGGGTGCCCGCGTCCAGCGCCTCCGGGTCGGCCGGGTCGCCGGCCAGGGCGGCGTGGGCGAGGGTCGCGGCGGAGGAGAGCGCGTCGGCGTGGCCGAGCCGCTCGGCCTCGGCGGCCAGCTCGACGTCCTCCCCGGCCACCGGCTCGGCGGCGGCGATCTCGTCCAGGCCGAAGCGCAGCAGGTCGGCCTCCTGGGCGCGCTCGCGGGCCCGGGTGGTCAGCTCCTCCAGGGTGGCCGCGACCTCGCGCAGGGCGCGGTAGGTCTCCCGGTAGCGGGCCAGCGGCTCGGCGACCGTCCCGCCCGCGTAGCGGTCCAGCGCGCCGCGCTGGCGGGCCGGGCGCAGCAGCCGCTGCTGGTCGGTCTGGCCGTGCACGGCGATCAGGTCCTCGCCGAGTTCGGTGAGCAGCCCGACCGGGACGGCCCGCCCGCCGACGTACGCCCGGGAGCGGCCCTCGGCGGACACGGTCCGGCTGATCAGCAGCGCTCCGTCGTCCAGTTCGGCCCCGGCCTCGACGGCGCGGGCCGCCGCCGGGGAGTCCGCGGGCAGTTCCAGCCGGCCCTCCACCACGGCGCGGCCGGCCCCGTGGCGCACCAGGCCGGGGTCGGCGCGGCCGCCGAGCAGGAGGCCGAGGCTGGTCACCACCATGGTCTTGCCGGCGCCGGTCTCACCGGTCACGGCGGTGAAGCCGGGAGCCAGCTCGACCACCGCATCGTCGATGACCCCAAGATCCCGTATCCGCATCTCGTCCAACACGGAGACGACCTTACGAGGTTCCGCCCCCGGAGCGCGACGAGCGGCAACGGCGCGCGGCAACTCCGTGCCGCCGGGTTCACTCCTTCCGGGGCGTTTGAGCGGCGGTGGGCACCGTGCACCATGGCAGGAAGAGCTGCACCAGCGGGCCGATGAGCAGCGCGTACACCACCGTGCCGACCCCGGCGGTACCGCCGAGCAGCAGTCCGACGGCCAGCACGGTGACCTCGATGCCGGTGCGGATCAGCCGCAGCGAGCGCCCGGTGCGCCGGTGCAGTCCGGTCATCAGGCCGTCCCGCGGGCCCGGGCCGAGCCGGGCGCCGATGTAGAGGCCGGAGGCGACGCCGTTGAGCAGCACCGCGGCGGCCGTCAGCGCGGCCCGGGCGGGCAGCCCCTGCGGGCCGTCGACCACCCGCAGGGTGAGGTCCATCGCCGCGCCGATCACCAGCACGTTGGCGACGGTGCCCACCCCCGGGCGCTGGCGCAGCGGGATCCACAGCAGCAGCACCAGGGCGCCGCAGACGGTCACCCAGGCTCCCACGGTGAGCCCGAACACCCGTTGCAGGCCCTGGTGGAAGACGTCCCAGGGGTCGAGGCCGAGGCCGGAGCGGAGCATCAGCGCCATGCTCGCCCCGTACAGCGCGAGGCCGACGGCGAGCTGGGGGAGCCGGCGGCCCAGCGCGTGGGTGTCGCCGAGGACCCGGACGGCGAGGCCGGGGCGGGGCCCGACGGCAGGCGGCGGCGTGGGTGCGGTCGTGGGTGCGGTCGTGGTGGCCACTGGTGCTCCTGCGGGTGGTGCTGCACCGCCGGGTCGCGCCCGACGGTGGCGGACTCGACGGCCGCACTGCCATGATGAGAGAGCCAATACGGCCCCCGACAGGGCCAATTCCGAGCAAGTGGACTGATCAGCGATGGCCGACTGGCACACCACCGTCACCCCGCCCGCGCTGGCCCGGCTGCTCGCCACCGCGCGACTGCCCGAACCGGCCACCGCCCGCCGCCCCGCCTACCGCACCCTGGCCGGGCAGATCCGGCTGCTGGTCACCGAGGGCCGGCTCCCGGTCGGCGCCCGACTGCCCGCCGAACGCGAACTCGCCTCCGCCCTGGAACTCAGCCGCACCACCGTCGCCACCGCCTACGAGGCCCTGCGCGGCGACGGCTACCTGCTCAGCCGGCGCGGCGCCGGCAGCTGGACCGCCCTGCCCGAGGGCGCCCCGCCGCCCAGCGACGCCCTGCACCCCGTCCCGCCGGACGAACAGGGCCGGATCCTCGACCTCGGCGTCGCCGCCCTGCCCGCCCCCCAGCCCTGGCTGGGCCGGGCCGCCGCCCGGGCCGTCGAACTGCTGCCGCAGTACGCCGCCGGGCACGGCCACTACCCCACCGGCGTCCCGGTGCTGCGCGAGGCCGTCGCCCGCCGCTACACCGAGCGCGGCCTGCCCACCACCCCCGACCAGATCCTCGTCACCACCGGCGCGATGGGCGGACTGCACCTGGTCCAGCGGGTCCTGGTCGGCCGCGGCGACCGGGTCGCCGTCGAGGCCCCCAGCTACGCCCACACCCTCCAGGCGCTGCGCCTCACCGGCGCCCGCCTGGTGCCGGTCCCGTACGACGCCTCCGCGGCCCCCAGGCGCTGGGACCTGGAGGAGTGGCAGCGGGTGCTGCGCGGGGCCGCCCCCAAGGTCTCCTACGTCATCCCGGACTTCCACAACCCGACCGGAGCACTGATCGACGAGGACCAGCGGCGCCGGCTGCTGGCCGCCGCCCGGGCCGTCGGGAGCATCGTGCTGGTGGACGAGACCACCGCCGAACTGGGCTGGGGCGTACCGGAGTCCACGCCGCTGCCGCGCCCGGTGGCGGCACTGGACCGGGCCGCCCAGGTGGTCACCGTCGGATCGGCCGGCAAGCTGCTCTGGGGCGGCCTGCGGATCGGCTGGGTCCGGGCCGCGCCCGCGCTGGTCCGGCGGCTGGCCACCGAGCGGGTCTACAGCGACGTCGGCACCCCGGTGCTCGACCAGCTGATCGCCGCCGAACTGCTGGGCGAACCGCTCCCGGCCGTCCGCGCCCACCAGCTGGACCGGCTGCGGGCCACCGCGCACGCCTTCGCCGCCGCGCTGTCCGAGCAGCTGCCGGAGTGGGGCTTCCCGCTGCCGCCCGGCGGCCTCGCGCTCTGGGTCACCACCGACGGCCTGTCCGGCGCGGCGCTGGCCCAGGCCGGGGAACGGGCCGGGGTCCGGATCGCGGCCGGCAACCGGTTCGGCTCGGACGGCGCCTTCGAACACCACATCCGGATCCCGCTCACCGTGCCCGCCGCCGCCGTCCCCGCCGCCGTGCGGCGGCTGGCCGCGGTGGCCGCCCGCGCCACCGCGGGCGGCCGGCTCGGCGCGGCCGACGAGGGCCAGGCACTGGCGGTCTGAGCCGCCCGGACGATCCGGCGGACCGTCAGCAGGGGGTGTTCGAGCGACCGCGCCAACCCGTCACCGGGAGCGCGAACTTGGCGACCAACCGGTCGGTGAACGGCGCCCGGTGCAGCCTGGCCAGCCGCACCGGCGTCTTCCCCCGGCGCACCTCCACCCGCGCCCCGGCGGGCAGTTCGACCGAGCGGCGCCCGTCGCACCAGAGCACCCCGTGCGGGGTCTTGGGCTGCACCTCGACCGCCAGCACCGAGTCCGGAGAGGTCACCAGCGGCCGGGCGAACAGCGCGTGCGCGGAGATCGGCACCATCAACAGCGCCTCCACCTCCGGCCACACCACCGGCCCGCCGCCCGAGAAGGCGTACGCCGTCGAACCGGTCGGCGTCGCACAGACCACCCCGTCGCAGCCGAAGTTGGAGACCGGACGGCCGTCCACCTCGGTCACCACCTCCAGCATCCGCTCCCGGGACGCCTTCTCGATCGACGCCTCGTTCAGCGCCCAGTCCTCGTGCACCACGTCGCCGTTGGTGCGGACGATGACGTCGATCGTCATCCGCTCCTCGACCTCGTAGTCGGCGTCCACCACCCGCTCGACCACCACGGCCAGGTCGTCCCGCTCCGCCTCGGCCAGGAAACCGACCCGGCCGAGGTTGATGCCCAGCATCGGCAGCCCGTGCGAGCGCGCCAGCTCCGCGCCGCGCAACAGCGTGCCGTCCCCGCCGGCGACCAGGATCAGCTCGCAGCCGTCCGCCGCGCCCGGCCCCTCGGCCACCTTCTCGACCCCGTCCGGCAGGTCGAGGTCCACCGCCTCCGTCTCCAGCAGCCTGATCCGCAGCCCCGATTTCAGCAGCCCGTGCACCAGGGCCTCGACGCTGCGCAGCGCCGCCTCCCGGCCGGTGTGCGCGATCAGGAAGACCGTGCGTTCTCCATCGCTCATGCCGCTGCCCTCTCCCTACGCCTGCCGGGTCGCCCTCGGCCCGGTGCGGCCGCGCCATCCAGCATGACGGGCCGGACGCTCGCAGAGCACCCTATCGGGGCCCCTCCGCCACGGCCCGGTCCGCGTCCGCGGGGTCCAGCTGCGGGGCGTCCCGGCGCATCCAGAGGAAGTACTCGACGTTCCCGGACGGCCCCGGCAGGGGGCTCGCGGTGACCGCGCGCACGCCCAGCCCCAGCTCCCACGCCTGCCCGGCGACCTGCCGGACCATCTCGGCGCGCAGCTGCGGGCTGCGCACCACCCCGCCGCTGCCGAGCCTCTCCTTGCCGATCTCGAACTGCGGCTTGACCATCAGCACCAGGTCCGCGTCCGCGGCCGCGCAGGCGGCCAGCGCGGGCAGCACCAGGCCCAGCGAGATGAAGGAGAGGTCACCGACGACCAGGTCGACGGGGGTGCCGCCGATCGTCTCCAGGGTCAGCTCGCGGACGTTGGTGCGGTCCATCACCGTCACCCGCTCGTCGCTCTGCAGCGACCAGGCCAGCTGCCCGTAGCCGACGTCCACCGCCAGCACGTGGGCCGCCCCGGACCGCAGCAGCACGTCGGTGAACCCCCCGGTGGAGGCGCCCGCGTCCAGCGCCCGGCGGCCCTCGACCACCAGGCCCTGCGGCACGAAGGCCGCGAACGCCCCGGCCAGCTTGTGCCCGCCGCGCGAGACGTAGTCGGGGTCGTTGTCGTCCTTGGCCACCACGACCGCCGCCGAGGTCTCCACCTGGGTGGCCGGCTTGGTCGCGGTGGTACCACCCACGGTCACCCGGCCGGCCGCGATCAGCTCGGACGCGTGCTCACGCGACCGGGCCAGCTTGCGGCGGACCAGCTCCGCGTCGAGTCGGCGTCGTGCCACTGCCACTGGTGTTTCAGCTCCTACGGGTCCTGCGGATCATTCCTGGTCGAGCGCGGCCAACGCGTCGGCGAGCCGCTGGTGAACATCTTCGTACACCGCGACGTGCGCCTCGGCCGGGACCCCGTCCAAAGCCTCCAACCGGGCCAGCCCGGCATCCACTCCGGGGTGCCCGGTGGGCAGCAGTTCGACGCCGAGCGGCCCCTCCGCCACGGCGGACCGGGCGGGCTCGGTGGGCTCAGTGGACTTGGTGGGCTCAGTGGACTCGGTGGGCTCAGTGGGCCGGGTGGGCTCGACGAGCTGGGCGGGCTCGGCCGGTGCGCCCGGCTCACTCGTCCCGGTCATCGGGCTTCTTCGTGCTGCTGGCCTTGCGGACGGTGGTCTTCCTGGTCGCCGTGCGCTCGGCCGCCGCCCCGGCCCGGCCGTCCGCCTCGGTCCGCTTCGCGGTGGCCGTCTTCTTCGCCGTGGCCTTCTTGGCGACGGCCGTCTTCTTCGCCGTACCGGCCTTCTTCGCCGTGGTCGCCTTCTTCGCCGCGCCGACCTTCGCGGCGGCAGTGGTCTTCTCGGCAGTGGTCTTCGCGGCGGCGGCCTTCTTCTCCCCCGCGGCCTTCTCCGGCGGCGCCACCGGCGGATCGACCTCGACCGGCTCGTCCACCTCGACCCGCTCGGCCACTATCGGCTCCGCCGCCACACGCTCGTCCTCGAACTCCCAGCCGCGTCCGAACAGGTCGTCCGCCCGGGGCGCCGGCACCGGCTCCTCCGCCGGGTACCCGGTCGAGGCCGGGCCCGGCCCGGCCTTGGCCGCGACGGGCTCCTCCTCGACCTCGCGCAGCTTGCTCTCCAGGTACGCCAGCACCACGCCGACCTTGGTCACCTGGTCCCCGACCTTCTCGAAGGCCTTCTCCACCTCGTTGCGCGCCACCCCGACCGCCAGGTCCACCCCGGCCCGCCCGGCGGTGACGGCCTCCTCCGCCAGGGTCTGCAGCGTCTTCGCCGACGGCGGGAACTGGCCGCCCAGCCTGCGCTCGACCTCGGCCACGTCGACGCCGGTCTTCTCCAGGACCGCGGCCGCCGTGTCGACGACCCGCTTGCCGACCTCCTCCACCACCACGGCGGCGGCCGCCACCGCTCCCCGCACCGTCCTCGGCAGCATCCGGGTGCCTCCTCCGCGCCTGCGCGCGCACAGCGCGCCGCGCTCCGTCGCCCTCGGCACCCGGGCGATTCCGGGCACCCCACCGACGACGCTACCGCCAAAACCCTCCTGAGGTACCGTGGCCCGGCAGTCCGCACCGTAGTGACCTGGGGATGGAGCGAGCGCCGTGGCGAACGCCGAGGAGTGCCGGGAGGCGCTGGAGCAGCTCAGCCGGAACATGGCGAAGGCCACCGGCGACGTCCGGAAGGCCGCCGCCCTCGACCGCTCCCTGAGCTGCCGGATCACCGACCTCGACCTGACCTTCACCGGGCAGCTGCGCGACGGCCGGATCCAGGACGTGTCCGCCGTGCCCGGCCAGCCCGCCGAGAAGGCCGCGATCCGGCTCACCATGGCCGGCGACGACCTGCTCGCCCTGGTCGGCGGAGAGCTCAACTTCGCCTCCGCGTGGGCGAGCGGCCGGATCAAGCTGGAGGCCGGCCTCCGGGACCTGCTGCGGCTGCGCACCCTGCTCTGAGGGCCGGGCCGGGCGTCTGACACGGACGTCCGTACCGAGGAACGGTTCGTACGTCCGTGTCAGACGCCTGCTGCGAAGGCCCTGCCCTGGATACCCGGCCCCGCCCTGGACGTCTGAATCGGACGTACGACTCAGACGACCGTCCGGGACGGCCGTCTCGAACGACCGTCCCGGACAAACGTTCCGGACAAACGTTCCGGACGACCGTCCCGAGCGACCTCAGAACCCGAGCTCGGCCAGCGCCTTCCGCCCGTCCACCGGCCCGCCGTCCGCGTCCAGCGCCGTCCACGCCGCCGCGCAGAGCGCCCGCAGGCCGTCCCAGCGGTCCCCGGCACCGGTCAGCCGCAGCACACCGCCCTCCGCCACCGCCGTCCAGCCGCCGCAGCCGAAGCCGCCGCCCGCCGCCGTCACCGCCGGCTGCGCGACCAGCAGGCCGCGCAGGTCGGCCGCCAGGTACGTCGGCCGGTGCTCGACCGGGGCCGCCAGCAGCTGCACCGGGGTCGTCACCCCGGTGAACACCAGCAGGCTGTCCACCCCGCCGTTGAAGGCGCCCTCGATGTCGGTGTCCAGCCGGTCCCCGACCACCAGCGGCCGCCGCGCACCCGTCCGCAGCACGGTCTCCCGGTGCATCGGCGGCAGCGGCTTGCCCGCGACCTCCGGGTCCACCCCCGCCGCCGCCCGCACCGCCGCCACCAGCGTCCCGTTGCCGGGCGCGATGCCGCGGGCCGTCGGCACCGTCATGTCGGTGTTGGAGGCGACCCACGGCAGCCCGCCGCGCACCGCGTACGCGGCCTCCGCCAGCTGCGCCCAGCCGACCGACGGGTCGAAGCCCTGCACCACCGCGAGCGGCTCCTCGGCCAGCGAGCGGACCGCGACCAGCCCGCGCTCGGCCAGCGCCTCCTCAAGGCCCAGCCCGCCCACGACCAGCACCTTCGCCCCGGCCGGCACCTTCTCGGCGACCACCCGGGCAGCCGCCTGGGCCGAGTTAATCACGTCTGCGGGCTCGGCCGGCACACCCAGCTCGGTCAGGTGCTCGGCGACCACCCGCGGCGGGCGGGAGGCGTTGTTGGTCACGTACGCGAGCCGCATCCCGGCCGTCCGGGCCGTCGCCAGCGAGTCCACCGCGTGCTCGATCGCGTGCGGGCCGGCGTAGACCACGCCGTCCAGGTCCAGCAGTGCCGTGTCGTACGCCTCGGTCAGCGGGCGGTCGCTGCCGCCGGGGGTGGTCCGTCGCGCGGGGGTGGCCGTCTCGGTCATGCCTGCCCTACCTCATTCACTGCGGTTCGTCCGCGTTCACCGCGGTTCGTCTGCTCGTCACTGCCCGCCCGGTCAGGCGTCCTCGTCGACGCCGCCGGGCCCTCCCCCGACCTGCCCGGGCACCCCCGGCCCACGGTAGCCGGGCGCCCCCGGCAGCAGTGGGCCGTAGGCCCCGGCGCGGGCCGCCAGGGTCGCCCTGGTCTGCCGCAGCGCCGCCTGGTAGTGGTCGGTCCCCGGCCGCATGGCCACCGCCAGCGCCAGGTGCTCGGCGGAGGTCTCGAAGTCGCCCAGCCGGGCCGCCGCGACCCCCCACCCGAACTGAGCGTAGTCGTCCGAGGGATCGGCCTGCGCCACCGCCCGGAAGTTCTCCAGCGCCGCCGCGTACGAACCGGCGTCGAACTGCGCCCGGGCCAGCGCCTCCCGGATGCTGCGCGAGTGCGGCTCGGCCTCCGCCGCCCGGGCCAGCAACTGCTCGGCCGCCGCCGGGTGCCCCTGGGCCAGCAGCTTCGCGCCCCGGCGGAACCAGTCGTAGACGTCCCCGACCGGCTCCCCGGTCCGCCCCTGGGCGGGCACGCCGCCCGTCGGCACGCGCTCCCCCGACGCACCGCCGTCCAACCGTTCCTGCCCGTCCTCCATGCCGTACCTCGCCCTCGGTCGTACACCCGTCCGACCGTTCGGCACGGGGATTCCGATCTCTCAACAACGCGTACCCGGTTACGATGCCCAGAATGAGCACACCCAGTGCAGAAGACGGAGTCGAGACTCCCGTGGGCGGCCCCGGCGATCCCGGGCACGTCGCCACCGCAGGCCTGTCCCTGTCCCCCTTCCGTGGCCTGCGCTACGTCCCCGACCGGGTCGGCGCGCTGGCCTCGGTGATGTCCCCGCCGTACGACGTCGTCGACCCGGGGCGCCGGCTCGACCTGGAGACCGCCGACCCGCACAACGTGGTCCGGCTGATCCTGCCCCGCCCGGAGCCCGAGGACGCCGGCGACCGCCCCGACCGCGACACCAAGTACCGGCACGCCGCCCGGCTGCTGGCCGCCTGGCAGCGCGAGGGCGTCCTCGCCGCCGACCCGGAGCCGGCCATCTACGTCTACGAGCAGCGGGTCCCCGGCAACGGTGACACGCCCGAGCTGCTCCAGCGCGGCCTGATCGGCGCCCTCGCGGTGAGCGGCCCCGAGGCCGGCGTCGTCCTCCCCCACGAGGACGTGATGCCCCGGCCGGTCGCCGACCGGGTCGGCCTGATGCGCACCACCCGGGCCAACCTCGAACCGCTGCTGCTCACCTACCGCGGCAACGGCGGCGCCTCCGGCGTCATCGAGCGGACCGTCGAGGGCGAGCCGCTGCTCTCCACCGCCACCACCGACGGCACCCACCACCGCCTGTGGGCGGTCACGGACCCCGCCGACCTCGGCGAGATCAGCCGCGACCTGGCCACCTGCCGGGCCCTGATCGCCGACGGCCACCACCGCTGGGAGATGTACCTGCGGCTCCAGCGCGAACACCGCCACCTGCCCCGCAGCCCGTGGGACCGCGGCATGGTGCTGCTGGTGGACACCGCCCGCTACCCGCTGCGGGTCCGGGCCATCCACCGGGTGCTGTACCGGCTGCCGGTGGCCGAGGCCCTGGAGAAGCTCGGCGACCAGTGGAAGGTCAAGGAGGTCCCCGGTCCGCTGACCGCCGCCCTCCAGGCCCTCGCCGAGCAGAAGCGGCACGGCGGCAACGGCTTCGTCCTCACCGGCGGCGACGGCGTGTTCTGGCTGCTCGGCGAGCCGGAGGAGGCCCTGCTGGGGGCCACCGTGCCGCACGACCGGCCCGAGGAGTGGCGCCGCCTGGACGCCACCGTGCTGCACGCCACCCTGCTCGACCACACCTGGCACGTCCCCGACGGCCCCGACGACATCGGCTACCTGCACACCGCCGCGGCCGCCGAGCGCGAGGCCGCCCGCACCGGAGGCACCGCCGTACTGCTGCACCCGGTCCGGGAGAGCGTGGTGCGCAGGCTGGCCGAACAGGGCGTCACCATGCCGCGCAAGTCCACCTCGTTCGGGCCGAAGCCGGCCACCGGGCTGGTGCTGCGCAGCCTTCCGCTGGGCTAGGCCGCCGGGGCCGGTCCACCGGCCGGCCCGCCGGGCAGCAGGAACCCCCGGACGCCGTGAGGCCCTGCCGATCTCCCCCGAAGGGGCATCGGCAGGGCCTCACGGCGTGTTTCAGGGCGCTCAGGCCTGGGCGTCGCCCTTGGCCTCGGCCTTGTCGGCCTCGTCGGCCTTGGCGTCCGCGGCGCGCTCGGGGACCATGCCGTCGAAGTCCTCGTCGATCTCGAGGTCGTCCTCGTCGTAGAACTCCTCGACGTCCTCTTCGTCCTCGAAGATCACACGGTCGTCGGAGACGTCGCCGCCGCGCTTCTTCGCCGGGGCCTCGGCGCGGTCGACGTCCTCGTCGGCCAGCTCCGGGTCGAGCGCGTCGGTGAACTCCACGCCGTCGATCTCGGCCAGGCGCTCCGAGGCGTTGGTCGAACCCTCGGTGTCGGCCTCGGCGGCCTTGGCGAACCAGTCACGGGCCTCGTCGCCACGGCCGGCCGCGATCAGCGCCTCGGCGTAGGCGTACCGCAGGCGCGCGGTCCACGGGTGCACGGCGCTGGAGGCCAGCTCCGGGCTCTGCAGGGTGACGACGGCCGCCTCGAACTGCTGCATGTCGCTGCGGGCACCGGCCGCGACCAGGCGCATCTCCACCTGGCCGGCCTTGTCCAGCTGCTTCACCTCGGGCTCGCCGGCCATCGCCAGCGCCCGCTCCGGACGGCCCAGACCGCGCTCGCAGTCGGCCATCACGGGCCACAGGTCGGCACGACCGGTCATCCGACGGGCGGCGCGGAACTCGGTCAGCGCCTCGGAGTAACGCTGCGTCATGTACGAGGCGAAACCGGCCGCCTCACGGACGGCGGGCACGCGGGACGCCAGCCGCAGCGCGACGCGGGAGTACTGGTAGGCCTCCTCCGCGTCGCCGTCGAGCAGCCGGGCCACCATCACCAGGTTGCGCGCGACGTCGTCCGCGAGGGTCTTGGGCAGGCTCTTGAGCTCCTGGCGCACGTCCGCGTCCAGCTCGAAGCCGGTGACGTCCTCCGGGATCGGCAGGCGCTTGACCGGCTCGAAGTTGCCACGACGGTCGTCGTAGTCCCCACGGCCGCGGTCGCCGCCACGGTCGCCACGGTCGCCGTAGGACGGACGGTCGTCACGACGGAAGCCGCCGCCACCCTGGCGGTCGTCCCGACGGAAGCCGCCACGGTCGCCACCGCGGTCACGGTTGAAGCCACCACCCTGCGGACGGTCGCCACGGTCACGGTTGAAACCGCCGCGGTCGCCGCCACGGTCGCCACGGTCGCCGTAGGACGGACGGTCGTCACGACGCGGACGGTCGTCACGGTCGTCGCGACGGAAACCGCTCGGGCGGTCGTCCCGGCGGAAGCCGCCACCCTGGGGGCGGTCGTCGCGACGGAAGCCGCCGCGGTCGCCGCCACGGTCGTCGCGGTTGAAGCCGCCACCCTGGGGACGGTCACCGCGGTCACGGTTGAAACCGCCACCCTGCGGACGGTCGCCACGGTCACGGTTGAAACCGCCCGGGCGGTCGTCACGGCGGAAGCCGCCGCGGTCGCCGCCACGGTCGTCGCGGTTGAAGCCGCCACCCTGGGGACGGTCACCGCGGTCGCGGTTGAAACCGCCACCCTGCGGACGGTCGCCACGGTCACGGTTGAAACCGCCGCGGTCGTCGCGGTCGCGGTTGAAGCCACCGCCCTGGGGACGGTCGTCGCGACGGAAGCCGCCGCGGTCGTCACGGTTGAAACCGCCACCCTGCGGACGGTCACCGCGGTCGCGGTTGAAACCGCCACCCTGCGGACGGTCGCCACGGTCACGGTTGAAACCGCCCGGGCGGTCGTCACGGCGGAAGCCACCGCGGTCGTCACGGTTGAAGCCACCGCCCTGGGGACGGTCGTCACGGCGGAAGCCGCCACGGTCGCCGCCGCGGTCGTCACGGTCGCGGAACGACGGACGGTCGTCACGACGCGGACGGTCGTCACGGTCATCGCGACGGAAACCGCCCGGACGGTCGTCCCGGCGGAAACCGCCGCCCTGCGGACGGTCGTCGCGACGGAAGCCACCGCGGTCGCCGCCGCGGTCGTCACGGTTGAAACCGCCACCCTGCGGACGGTCGCCACGGTCACGGTTGAAACCGCCACCCTGCGGACGGTCGCCACGGTCACGGTTGAAACCGCCACCCTGCGGACGGTCACCGCGGTCGCGGTTGAAACCGCCACCCTGCGGACGGTCGCCACGGTCACGGTTGAAGCCACCACCCTGCGGACGGTCGCCACGGTCGCGGTTGAAGCCACCACCCTGCGGACGGTCGTCGCGACGGAAGCCGCCACGGTCGCCGCCGCGGTCGTCACGGTCGCGGAACGACGGACGGTCGTCACGACGCGGACGGTCGTCACGGTCGTCACGACGGAAGCTGCCACGGTCGTTGGACCAGCCCCCACGCGACCGGGGCTCGTAGCCTCGGCCGTCGTCCGATCGACGCTCGGGACGGCCCTCGGGCTGGTTCGACATCCTCGTGACTCCTTCTGCTGCTTCATCTCCACCGCGGACTGGGCAACGTCAGTGCCGTCACGCGGTATCGGCGCCGGCCTCCTGGCCGCACACCATCTCCATTGTCCGGCATGTCGGAAGCGTCCGCTCCTGGGCGGAAGTTCCGGCCTGCCGGTCTCGTGCAAGTTCGCAAAACACAAAAAGGCCGCGGCCCCAGCGAATCGCTGGGGCCGCGGCCTTGAATAATTGTTCGGCGGCGTCCTACTCTCCCACAGGGTCCCCCCTGCAGTACCATCGGCG
>NZ_JBHZCN010000129.1:0-24595 GCF_042755465.1 Kitasatospora sp. NPDC059160
CCGGGGGGGCCCCCCGGCCGGGCTCTCCCGCGGGGGGGCCCCCCCCCCCCCCCGGGTGGCGGGCGGGCCCCGGCGCGCCGTCGACGGACGCCCCGGCCCGACCGCGGGCGCCGCCGCCCCGCCGCCCCCCTCCTGCACCCGGTGCCAGGCCTCGGCCCACACCCGGGCCGGGTAGCCGGCGGCCGGCGACCCCGGATAGTCCGCGATCACCCGCATGAAGACGCAGAACGTCCGCAACTGCGGCCCGCCGCGCTTGCGCAGCGCGTCGCTGAGCGTACTGCGGGAGAGCTGTTCACCCAGCTGCGCCGCCCGCACCTCCAGGCCGCGCAAGGACGGGTCGCCGCACGCCTTCCGCGCGATCCGCATGACCTCGCCGAGCTGGTGGGGCTCCACCAGGGTGTCCGGTTCGGGCCAGGCGTCGGCGCCGTCGGCCGGGGCGTCCGCCGCCGGCTGGCTCGCGGGCGTCTCCTGCCACAGCCGGCCGGCCTTGCGCAGCTCCGACGGCCGTCCGCCGCAGGCCCGTACGTAGGCCTCCACGACGCGCCAACTCGGCCTGGAAGCACCGGAGTCCGCACGCGAGAAGGTCGCGACGGAGAAGGGTTCCATGGCCTCGTAGGTCTTGCCGCTGCGCTCCCGCAGGCCGCGCAGGTACACGGCGAGCCGTTCCGCGAACGCACCGTCCGGCACTGCCTTCTTGTGCCGTCCCATGGCGCACGCTCACCTGCGCCGGCGTCCGCGGGCGACGGCGGCGACCAGCCGTCTGGTCAGCTCGGCCGCGGCGAAGACCGCCGCGCTCGACAGGGCGATGATCGTCTCGGTGGACACCCCGGCCAGGGCGAGAACGACGACCGCGGTCAGAACACCCAACGCCAGGACGACGGCCGAAACGGGCAGCACGCTGCTGCTCGCCGTCGTCCGCCGCGGACGCGGCACACTCATACGAAGTCCCTACAATCGAATTGACGTTCAATCGAGTCTTGAAGACCCGGACCGGAGATTGCAGCTCCCGCCCGGCACCCGCCGTTCATTCTCGGGTACGACGTGCCCCGCGAATTCCCCGAACGGCCCAACCGGCATTCCGCTCCGAAAGAACATCGCATGATCGACGGAGGTATCCGCAGCTCGCGGCCACCGTGAGCGCCCCCGCACACGCCGGATCGCGCCCCTGTCCGGGTTTTCCGTCCCGACGGACACCATCCCCGGGATTTCTTGCGCGCGAGTCCGGAACCCGCCGCAACAATCACGCCCGGCGGAACGGGAAAAGGCCCAGGTCATCCACCACCGAAGCGACCCCGTCCAGCGCCGCCGCCAGCGCGCCGTCCGGCCCCGCAGCACGCAACTGGGCGTTCCGGCCCCGCTCCCCGCCAGCCTTGAACCCGAAGTCCCGGTCGCGAGCAATCGACACCCAGGGACCGCGGCCGCCCTCCGATGCAGCGGAGCCGGCCACCACCCGGACCCAGCGTCCGGCCCTTCGGGGGCGCCCGGTGGGCGCCCCCGAAACGTCGCACGACAGCGAAGTCCTGGACGGCAGGCAGGAGTTGCCGAACCGTCGGACGGCACGACGGGCGGCACGACGGTCTGCCGCGTTCAGGCCGTGGTACCGGCCTGTGCGGCGCCCGCGCGGCCGCGCAGTGCGAGGGCCGCGCGGCGGATCCACCAGGCGGCGGTGTACAGCACCAGGGCCGCGATCAGGCCGGCGCCCGCGCCCTTCGCCGCGTCGGACAGCACGCCTTCCAGCAGGGCGTCCAACGGCCGCCCGTCGGCCACCGCCTGCGGGCCGGCCAGCCACCACCAGGCATGCGCGACGGCCCCGGCGGCCGCGCACAGGGCCAGCGCGACCAGGATGTGGCGGCGCCGGCCGGTGAAGGGCCGGGCGCCGGTGCGCAGCCGGTCCCGTCGGCGCCAGACGAAGACCGCGGTGGCGGCCAGGCCGCCGATGGTGCTGGCGTGCTGCAGGGCCCGGGCCCAGGTGAGGCTGCCGGCCAAGGTGGTGTTCAGCCACGGCGCGCGGGTGACCACGAAGCCGTCGTAGTGGGTGAAGGAGTCCCAGACCAGGTGGGTGGCGAGCCCGATCACCGCGGACAGCAGGACCCAGCCGGCCCGCCGCACCACCGCCCCGGCCGTACCGCCCGTACCACCTGTACCGCCCGACGACTGCCGCGCGGCGGGCGCCGGGAGCGGCAGCAGCGCGGCCAGCGGCCGCCACCCGGCCAGGAGGAGCGCCCACAGCGCGAGGGTGTACGGAAGGCCGACGGTGAGGGCGCCGGGCAGGGTGTGGGTGGTGGTGGCGTTGGCGAAGGGCTCGTACCAGGACTGGGCGCTGACCGGCAGTCCGGTGGTGACCAGGAAGTACGGCAGGTCCGGCGCGACGGCCCCGGCCACCAGCGCGACCCGGCTGAACGGCGTCCGCAGCAGGGGCAGGACGGCTGCGGGGTGGGACAGGGTGAACGGCATGGGCATCCTCTCGCGCGGGCCCGCCGGATCCGGTGGAGTCGACGGCCCGATAGTCCGTTGAACGGAATGCTACGTCAAACGGAGTAATACGTGCGCGACGAACCCCGCCGCTCGGCCGGGGGGCCGCTCGGCGGGGTCGGGTCGTTCAGCGCCGGGACCGTCCGAGGCGGCCGGCGAGCGGGACGGCCGCCAGGGCTGCCGTGAGGACGGTCGCCAGGACGGCGAGCGCGGTCGGGTCGCCCCAGGCCACCGTGCCGGCCTGGGCGAGCAGCAACGGGGAGGCCAGGGCCAGGGCGGCCAGTTCGCGGACGGCCAGCTCGCGGGCGCCCCGGGAGTCGCCGCCCCGGGAGCCGTTGCGCCAGGCCGTCACCGCCGCCGCCGCGGCGAGCACCAGCAGCGGCCAGCACCCGTAGTCGGTGCTGATCCAGGGCACGGCGTGCGCGGCGACGGCCGCCCGGGGCACCAGGACCAGCGCGACCGCCACCCCGGCCGTGCCCGCGCGGCCGACCGCCAGGGCCTCCGTGCGCCGGTCCGGCGGGCAGCCGAGCAGCGCGGCCGCCGCCAGCACGGCGGCGGCCGGACCGGCGACCGGGTCGCCGAGGGCCGGCCCGCTGGCCACGGCGGCCGTGGCGAAGGCGAGCAGGCCGGCCACGGTGCAGGGCACGCCCGCCCGCCACCGTCCGGCCAGGGCGGCCGCCGCCCCCGCGAAGACCAGCAGCGAGGAGAGCAGCAGTACGCCCCACACGCCGGACAGGTCCGACCGGAGCTGCACCCCCAGCGGGGCCGGCGAGGCGGCCACGGCGGCGTACCAGCGCAGCAGGTGCAGCCCGCTGGCGGCGGCC
Organism: Kitasatospora sp. NPDC059160; assembly: GCF_042755465.1. Taxonomy (NCBI): domain Bacteria; kingdom Bacillati; phylum Actinomycetota; class Actinomycetes; order Kitasatosporales; family Streptomycetaceae; genus Kitasatospora; species Kitasatospora sp. NPDC059160. The sequence goes on from NZ_JBHZCN010000129.1 coordinate 3,297, forward strand.
GCGGCGGCCAGGACGAGCGGGTACGCCGCCCCGAGCATCCGTGCGGCGGCGGTGTCCGGCCCCAGTCCGGCGCGCAGCCGCAGTGCGTGCCCCGCCAGTTCCGCCGCGTCCCGCAGGCGTGGGCCCAGCGGCTCGCCGGCGGTCAGCTCGCGGTAGGTCGCGGCGATCTCCGCACCGTGGGCGCGGCGGTAGGCGGCGGGGTAGAGGCGCAGCAGGTGGTCGATCATGTGCCGGTCGCCGCCGGTCGGGCGGCGGACAGCCGGCGGGTGGCCTCCCGGGCCGTCGCGGCCAGTCGGTCGGCCTCCACGGCCAGCCGCTCGCGGCCGGTCGGGGAGAGGGTGAAGATCCGTCGGGCACGCCCGTCGACGACCTCCTCGCGCTCGACCTCGATCAGGCCGTCGGCCAGCAGGCGGTCCAGTGCCCCGTACAGGGCTCCGGTGCGCAGGGCGACCCGGCCGTCGGTCATCGCCTTGATCTCCTGGGAGATGGCGTAGCCGTGCCGGGGGGCGTCCGCGAGGGCGGTCAGGACCATCACGGTGGGTTCTTGCATCACACGCTCACTCACCCCATGAAGATAGTCACTCCGTCGGACCATCTCAACGAAGCCCGAGGTCGGCCATGCCCCGGAGCGTTTCCCGTGGCGTCCGCACCGGATTCACGGCCCTCCCGTGTGCCGGGCCCGATCGGGGTGGGCAACCTCCGATCATGGCACCAGCCACCCCGGGCTCCCCCCGGTCCGTCCACCCCTGGAGGTCCCCCGTGTCCGACCTGCCCAGCGCCACCCCCGGCGCACCCGGCGCGCCCGCCGCGCCGTGGGAGCGGCTCGACCTGCCCGAGCTGCTCCGCTCGGCCGCCCTCCTGCAACCCGAACTCGCGCTGCTCCGCCGGGAGTTGCACCGCCGTCCGGAACTCGAACTGGACCTCCCCCGCACCCAGGCCCGGCTGCTCGCCGCGCTCGACGGCCTCCCCCTGGAACTCACCCTCGGCAAGGGACTGAGCTCGATCACCGCCGTCCTGCGCGGCGGGCGACCGGGCCCGAACGTGCTGCTGCGGGCCGACCTGGACGCCCTGCCGGTGCAGGAGGGCACCGAGCTGCCGTACGCCTCCGAGACCCCCGGGGTGATGCACGCCTGCGGGCACGACCTGCACGCGGCCGCACTGGTCGGCGCCGCCCGGCTGCTGTCCGAGCGGCGCGCGGAGCTGGCCGGGAACGTGGTGCTGATGTTCCAGCCGGGCGAGGAGGGGGCGGACGGCGCCCGGCTGATGGTCGAGGCGGGCGTGCTGGACGCGGCCGGGGAGCGGGTGGTGGCCGCGTACGCCCTGCACGTGGCCGCCGCCATCCTGCCCAACGGGGTGGTCGCCACCCGCCCCGGGCCGGTGCTCGCCGCCTCCGACACCCTGCGGGTCACCCTGCGCGGGCGCGGCGGGCACGGCTCCAGCCCGCACTCGGCGCTCGACCCCGTCCCGGCGCTCTGCGAGGCGGTCCTGGCGCTCCAGTCGATGGTGACCCGCCGGATCGACGCCTTCGACCCGGTGGTGCTCACCGTGGGCCTGCTGGGCGCCGGTACGGCGGCCAACGTGATCCCCGACGAGGCGCGGTTCGAGGCCACCGTCCGCTCCTTCTCGCCGCGTTCGCGCGAGCTGGTGCGCACCGAGTCCCTGCGGGTGGTGCACGGGATCGCGGCGGCCCACGGGCTGGAGGTGACGGCCGAGGTGGAGCCCGGCTACCCGGTGACCGTCAACGACCCGGGGGAGACGGAGTTCGCGTCCGGCCTGGCGGCCCGGCTGTTCGGGTCGGGGCGCTGCCTGGAGATGCCCCAGCCGATCGCCGGCTCCGAGGACTTCGGCGTGCTGGGCGAACTGGTCCCGTCGGCGTACCTGCTGCTCGGCGCCGTCCCGGACGACGGGCGCGACCCGTTCACCGCACCCTACAACCACTCCCCGGAGGCCGAGTTCGACGACGGCGTGCTCGGCGACGGCGCCGCGCTGCTGGCGGGTCTGGCCCTGGGGCGGCTGGCCCGGGGGTAGCGGCCCCGCGCACAACCGGTGCAGGGGGAGCAACTCCCGTCGCCGGACTCCCATTTCCGCGGCCCTTGCCGGAGCCCTCGTTAAAGGCTTCGGCAAGGGCCGCGGCGCGGGCGCGGAGGTCCGGTGGCCCAACCGTGTCGCAGCTGTGCAGGCTTCCGGCGAAAGGCCCGAGGGCGCACTGATGAGCCGTTTCGTCGCGTTCCGTTCAAGCGCCGATTACCCCATCATGGGACCGTGCCACTGCGCCTACGCGCGTAGCTCTCCCCTGCATCCCCACGAACCAAGGGACTTGACCCATGCTCAGACGCGTCAACGTGACACGCCCGCTCGCCCTGGGTGCCGCCGTCCTGACCGTGCTCGCCGTCGCGAGCACCGCCCCCCACCCGGCCGCGGCGGCCACCACCGCGAGCGCGACGACGGCCACCACGACGGCCCCCGCCGCCGCGACCGCCACCCAGCACCGCGTCCTGTTCGACAACAGCAAGGCGGAGACCGCCGGCAACGCGGACTGGATCATCAGCACCAGCCAGCCGGACCCGCTCGCCGAGAACGCCAACCCCCAGTCCGGGACGGACTGGACCGGCGCCATCTCCAGCTGGGGCGTCGCCCTCCAGAAGACCGGCCAGTACAGCCTCAAGACCCTGCCGAGCGGCTCCAGCATCACCTACGGCACCGGCGGCGCGCTGGACCTCGCCAACTTCGACGAGTTCGTCCTGCCCGAGCCCAACGTCCGGCTCAGCGACGCCGAGAAGACCGCGGTCATGACGTTCGTCCAGAACGGCGGCGGGCTGTTCCTGATCTCCGACCACACCGGCAGCGACCGCAACAACGACGGCTGGGACTCCCCCGCCGTCATCAACGACCTGATGACCACCAACTCGGTCAACAGCAAGGACCCGTTCGGGCTCTCCGTCGACCTGCTCAACATCCAGACCGACAACCCCACCGCCGTCAACGACGCCACCGACCCCGTCCTGCACGGCCCCTTCGGCACCGTCACCGGCAGCATCATCCGCAACGGCACCACCTTCACCCTCAAGCCCGCCGACAACCCCGCCGTCAAGGGCATCGTCTACCGCACGGGCTCCTCCGGCACCACCGGCGCCTTCTTCGCCACCAGCAGCTTCGGCAAGGGCCGGGTCGCCGTCTGGGGCGACAGCTCCGCCATCGACGACGGCACCGGCGAGCCCGGCAAGACCGTCTACAACGGCTGGGACGACCCGGCCGGCACCGACGCCGCCCTCGGCCTCAACGCCACCGCCTGGCTCGCCGCCGGCGGCAGCGGCAGCACCACCGGCAGCGTCACCCTCACCAACCCCGGCGCCCGCACCGCCACCGCCGGCACCGCCACCAGCCTCCAGCTCTCCGCCACCGACACCGCCGGCGGCACCCTGGGCTACAGCGCCTCCGGCCTGCCCGCCGGACTGAGCGTCAACGCCACGAGCGGCCTGATCAGCGGCACGCCGACCACCGCCGGGACGTACTCCGTGACGGCCACCGCGACCGACTCCACCGGCCCGTCCTCCTCCGTCACCTTCACCTGGACCGTCCAGCCCACCGGCGGCGGCAGCGGCTGCACCGCCGCCCAGCTGCTCACCAACCCCGGCTTCGAGGCCGGTTCGACGACCGGCTGGACGGAGACCAACACCAGCGGCACCAGCACCATCAACAGCAGCTCCAACGAGCCGCCGCACTCCGGCAGCTACGACGCCTGGCTCGACGGGTACGGCAGCACCAACACCGACACCCTCGCCCAGACCGTGACCCTCCCGGCCGGCTGCAGCACCTACACGTTCAGCTTCTGGCTGCACATCGACACCGCGGCCAGCAACACCACCGCCTTCGACAAGCTGACCGTGACCGCCAACGGCACCACCCTGGCGACCTACTCCAACGTCAACGCGGCCACCGGCTACCAGCAGCACAGCTTCAACCTGTCCGGCTACGCCGGCCAGAGCGTCACCCTCAAGTTCTCCGGCTCCGAGGACTACACCAAGCAGACCTCCTTCGTCCTCGACGACACCGCCGTCAACGTCTCCTGAGCCACGGCCGGGGGCCCGCCCCCCCCCCCGCGGGGGGGGGGGGCCCCCCGGCACGCCCCGCCACCACCTGCGACCGCGCCGCCACCCGCGGCCGTGCCGACACCTCCCGGTCCGAAAGCCGCCAGCAGCGGGCAACGCCGCACCGCAGACTGGGCCCGTGAGCACCCGAACCACCACCGCCTCCCCCGCACCCGTACGGCAGCGCGTCGACTCGGCCGACTGGCCCGCCCTCGCCGAGGAGCTCGACGCCCACGGCTGCGCCCTCACCCCCCAGCTCCTCACCCCCGCGGAATGCCGGGAACTGGCCGCCCGCTACGACCGCGACGACCTGTTCCGCAGCACCGTCGACATGGCCCGCCACCGCTTCGGCTCCGGCCGGTACCGCTACTTCACCCACCAGCCGCCGCCACCCGTCGACGCCCTGCGCCGGGCCCTCTACCCGCACCTGCTCACCGTCGCCCGCGACTGGGCGGCGAAGCTCGGCCGCCCCGCGCCCTGGCCCGACTCCCTCGACGAGTGGCTGGAGCAGTGCCACGCGGCCGGCCAGGCCAAGTCCTCGCAGATCCTGCTCCGCTACGGAGCCGGCGACTGGAACGCGCTGCACCGCGACCTCTTCGGCGACCTCGTCTTCCCGCTCCAGGTGGTCATCGGCCTCGACCGGCACGGCACCGACTACACCGGCGGCGAGTTCCTCCTGGTCGAACAGCGCCCCCGCGCACAGTCCCGCGGCACCAGCACCGTCCTCCCCCAGGGCCACGGCCTGGTGTTCACCACCCGCGACCGGCCCGTGCGCTCCGCCCGGGGCCACTCCGCCGCCCCCGTCCGGCACGGCGTGAGCACCGTACGCTCGGGGCGGCGCCACGCCCTCGGGCTCGTCTTCCACGACGCCTGAGCCGGGGACGCCGTGCCCACCCCCGTGCCCGCCCCGGATCCCGCCAGCCGGCCGCTGCCCGTGCCCGCCCGGCACACCGAGGCCGAACTCGCCGCCCTGCTGCACCTGTTGACCACGAACCGCCCCCGGGTGCACACCGTCGCCGTCGGCCACAGCCGCGACGAAGCCTCCCGCGCGACGGCCCTGGCCTTCACCGAGGCCTGGCAGGCCCGCGGCGGCACCGTCCTCACCGTCACCGACTGGCCCGAACACGCCGCCTCCTGGCTGCGCCCGGCCCGGCGCCTCACCGCCCAGGAGCCCGACGCCTGGGTGATCGCCGCCGCGCCCCTCGGCTGGGCCCGACTGGCCCGGCGGCTCCGGCACAGCACCGCCTGGACGGCCGAACGGACCTTCGACTCCGCCGCCCTCGCCGAGCCGCACATGATCGCCCTCGCGGGCCCCGACACCCTGCACGGCCTGCGCGGCGCCACTGCGGACGGCGGCACCTGGGAGGTCCGCGACGGGTGGCTCACCACTGCCCGCCCCCGGAGCCGTCCGGGGCCGTTCGGGTCCTGACGGTCCGTTCCCGGGGCGAATCGCGTCCGGACGCTCGCCAACGAAGTGTCCCGGTGCGCAGGCTGGTTCCCGACCGCGTCCACGCGGACGCGGCGTGAGCGGAAGGACCCCAGACGCCCATGACGAACCTGACGAACCTGGCGAACGCGACGAACAAGACGGGCAGGACCAGCACGCGCGGCCGCATCGCCGCCCTGCTGGGCGCCGTCGCGGTGGCGGCCGCCACCACCCTGGCCGGCCCCGCCGTCGCCGCCCCGGCCGAGCCACCGGGCCACGGCGGCGGCGTCACCGGGCAGGCACCCTGCCCGGACGCACCCGAGTTCACCTGCGGGACCCTCACCGTGCCGCTCGACCACAGCGGCGGGACCCCCGGCACCCTCGACCTGGCGGTCGCCCTCAGCAACAACAGCAGTCCGCCCAAGGGCGACCTGCTGTTCCTCTCCGGCGGCCCCGGCCAGTCCAGCGTCCCGTCGATCCGGCAGATGGCGGGCAAGCTGGAGCCCGTCCTCAAGGACTACCGCCTGGTGATGTTCGACCAGCGCGGCACCGGCCGGGGCGCCCTCCAGTGCCCGGGCCTCCAGGAGGACATGGGCTCCTCCGACCTCGCCGTACCCCGCAAGCAGTCCATCGCCGACTGCGCCACCGCCCTCGGCCCGAACGCCCGCTACTACAGCACGGCGGACACCGTCGCCGACATCGACCTGCTGCGCCGCGCCCTCGGCGACCGCCGGCTCACCCTGGACGGCGTCTCCTACGGCACCATCGTCGCCGAGCGCTACGCCCTCGCCCACCCCTCCCGGGTGGCCCGCCTGGTGCTCGACTCGGTGGCGCCGCAGAGCGGTTTCGACCCGCTCGACCTGGCCGCGATGCCCGCCACCGCCCGGGTGCTGCGCGCCGCCTGCCGGGCCACCGGCTGCACCACCGACCCGGCCGCCGACCTCGCCGCCACCGTCCGGCGCTACGGCAACGGCGCGCAGATCCTCGGCGCGCTGACCGGCTACGAGTTCATCGACCCGGATTTCGGCGCCGTCCCGGAGATCCTGCACGAGGCCGCCGCCGGGCAGCCCGCGAAGCTCCAGGACCTCTTCGCCCTCGTCCACCAGGTGGTCGACGCCGCCCCGGCCGAGGACCTCAGCCAGGGCCTGCACTCCGCCACCGTGTGCGCCGACGGGCGCTTCCCCTGGGGCAGCACCGACACCCCGGTGGCGGGCCGCGCCGCCGCGCTGGAGCGCACCCGGAAGCGGCTGACCGCCGAACAGACCTGGCCGTTCGACCCGGCGACCGCGACCGGCCTCGGCAGCCTGCTGGTCTGCCTCGACTGGCCCCGCGAGCCGGTGCCGCCGCTGCCCCCGGCCCACCGCAAGCTGCCCGACGTGCCGGTCCTGCTGCTCGGCGGCGACCGGGACATCGCCACGCCGTACGAACTGCTCTACGAGCAGGCCCAGTTGGTGCACCACCCGGAGATCGTGATCGTCCCCGGAACGGCCCACTCCGTGCAGAACCGCGCGGCCGACCCGGTCGGACGGCAGGCGGTCTACGACTTCCTGCTCAGGTAGCGCCCGGCACGGTCGGCGCGGGCAGGTCGAGGGCCCGGGCAACGGCGGCGATGACGGGGCCCCGGCGACCGGGCGGCAGGTGCTGACGGGCCCAGTCGCCGGCCAGCCCGAGGAAGGCGCCCAGGTCCCGTTCGACCCCGGCGAGCAGCCCGCCCAGGTCCGCGACCGGCAGCACGATCACGGGGCTGTCGGGCTGGTCGGCGTTGACCGTGAGCCGGACGGTGCTGCCGAACCGCTCCGCGAGCGGGGAGACCGGCTCGTGCCCGTAGCCGACCAGCCCGCCGTGCTCCAACAGTCCGTGCCAGTCCCGCCAGTCCTCCAGGCCGTCGCAGCAGCCGGGCTGGAACTCGATGCCGGAGGCCCGGTCGGTGACCCGCAGCCCGCCCGCCGCGTACACCTGCTCGAAGGTCAGCAGCCCGTGCAGGAAGGAGTCCAGCGGATCGGCGGGCCGCGGCGGCCGCCCGCCGTCGGGGTCGACGTCGGGATCGACGTCGTTGCAGCGGGCGACCAGCATCACCGCCGTCCCGACCTCCGCGGGCGACAGCCCGCCGTCGAGGGCGAGGAACCCGGCGGCCCCGGTCCCGGCGACGGGCCAGAGGTCGAAGCCGTCCAGGAGCCTCGCCTCCAGGACGGGCTGCATCACGATCATCCGGCCGAGTCTGCCATGTCCGGGGCGGCGGTCAGCGGCCGGTCTGGGTGAAGCGGCCGCCGAGGTAGCGGTGTTCCGGGTCCTCGGGGGACAACTCGCCCAGTTCGGCGATGAGTTCGGCGGCGAAGGACTCGGCGTCGTCCTGCGGCCGGTAGCCGAGCGCCCGGGCCGTCGAGAGGTCCCACCAGGCGCGGGTGTTGGCGGAGATCCCGTAGGCCACGGTGTGGCCGGTGACGGGGCCGGTGAGGGCGGCGTGCGCGAGGCGGGCCCAGTCGCCGGGGCTGAGCCAGGTGGCGAGCATCCGGATGCTGCGGGGGCGCTCGGTGAAGGAGCCGATGCGCAGGGAGACGGTCTCGATGCCGTGCCGGTCGGCGTACAGCGAGGCGAGGCTCTCGCCGAAGCACTTGGAGACCCCGTAGTACGTGTCGGGCCGCTGCGGCGCGTCCACCGGCACGGTGCCGCCGTCGGCGGGCCGCTCGGTGAAGCCCGTCGCGTGGTTGCTGCTGGCGTACACGATCCGGCGGACGCCGGCCTCCCGGGCCGCGTCGTACAGCCGGTAGGTGCCCTCGATGTTGGCGGCCAGGATGTCGGCGAACGGCGCCTCCCCCGGGATCCCGGCCAGGTGGACCACGGCGTCGACCCCGTCCATCGCCGCCGCCAGCGCCTCGACGTCCAGCAGGTCGGCGGTGACGGCCCCGGGATCGCCGGGCACGGGCAGCCGGTCGAAGCCGCGCAGCCGGTGGCCGTACCCGGGCAGCAACTCCCGCAGGCAGCTGCCCATCCGGCCGGCGGCTCCGGTGATCAGGACCTGACCGGGCTGGTTGACCGTCATTCGTTCCCCCTGGGTTCCGCGTCGCGCGTCGCCGGGCCGAAGGGCCCGGTCCGACGACGCGCGACGATACCTGACGGGACGCCGGGGATCAGGTGATTATCCGCGGCCCGGCGGGCCGCCCCGGCCCACCGCCGGCGGTTCAGCGGACGGGCAGCACCCGGGTGTGCTCGGCGCGCACGGCCTGGAGGTCGTGCGGCTGGAGGCCGAGCAGATCGAGGACGGTCGGGGCGATCTGCTTGGTCTCGACCTTCTCCTCCCGGCGGACGCCGCCCGGGGTGGCCGCGCCGGAGACGACGAGCGGGACGTTCAGGTCGTCGGCGTGGGCGCCACCGTGCTCGGCGATCTTGCTGCCGCCGGTGTAGACGACGCCGTACTGCGCGACGCCGAAGACGTCCGGCACCCGCGGGTCGCCCGGGGCGACGCCGAAGTGGCCGGCGGCCTCCGCCCCGGCGTAGACCTTCTGGACGCCGCTGCCGGTGAACGGCCGGGCCTTGCCGTCGATGCCGACGCCGGTGCCGTTCTGCGCCAGCAGGTAGGCCTTGGCGAAGGAGGTGGCGGCCGGGGAGCGGTCGTTGAGCCAGAGCAGCACGCCGTCGTCGTCGACCGCATGGGCGACCAGGGCGCCCGCGCCCGGGTGGGCGGCCTTCCAGGCGGCGTCGAGGCCGTCGAGCAGCGGGCCGTCGTCGATCCGGTTGAGCGCGGCCGGGTCGATCGGGGACTGGCCGTGCTTGGCGGAGAGGATGACGGTCGTGGAGCGGTCGAGGTGCTGCTTGCGCAGTTCGGCGGTCAGCGCGCCGATCTGCTGGTCGACGTACGCCAGGTTCTTCTCCACCAGCGGGCCGGGCACGCCGTTGGCGACGTAGCCGCCCTGGAGGCCGTCGGAGCTCGCCAGCTTCTGCGCGGTGGAGACGGACTGGAAGTTCAGGCCGAAGACGGCCGGGGTGCCGACCCGCTGCGCACGGCTGTGGTCGTAGCCGTCGATCTCGTTGAGGACGGCCTGCACCTTGTACGAGTCGTACTGCTCGGTGGCCTGGTTGTCCTTGGTCCAATCGCCCTTGTAGCCGGTGGCGTTGCTGTTCACCTCGGGGGTGAAGAGGTCCTGGATGCCGGTGCCGGAGGGGCCGTTGAGGATGTCGTAGGCGGCGTGCTTGTCCGACCAGGCGGTGCGCAGGCCGGCCTGGCGGGCCACCTCGAAGACGGTGTTCACCTGGAGGTAGGAGTGCGGGTAGACCGGCTTGCAGGTCCGCGGGTCGACCGGCAGCTTGGCCGGGTCGATCAGGGTCTGCGGGTTGCCGGTCATCCGCAGGATGGACCCGGGCAGGCCGGGCAGGCCCTGGCCGGCGTCGAGCGCGTCCTTGTTCTTGTCCAGGTCCTCGGTGAGGTCGACCTCGACGCCCGGCTTCGCGTGGGCGCAGTCGGTGGTGCCGGCCGGGAGCAGCGCGGCGTTGTAGGTGTCGTCGTAGTAGACGCCGGTGGTGCCGGGGCCGCCGCCGGTCAGCTGGGCGACCATGCCGGGGAAGGAGTCGGACGGGTCGGTGGTGGCGGCGTGGGTGTACTCGACGCCGCCGCGGACCAGCCGGGCCAGCGCCGATTGCGGGTGCGCGGCCACGAAGCGGGCGAGGTCCGACTGGTGCAGGCCGTCCACCGACACCAGCAGGACGTGCTGGGCCCGGTGGGCGCCGCGGCCCTCCTCGGCGGCGGCGGCCTGGGCGACGGTGGATCCGGCCAGCACACCGGCGGCGCCGAGGGTGGCGGCCAGTCGGACGTAACGACGGGTCACGGAGGTCTCCTGTGGAAGGGGGGAGGGGAGGTGACTGCGGCGGTGCGGCCCCCAGGGTGGGAGGCCCCGGTGTACCGGTGGCGGCCGGAACGTGAACAGCACCGGTCCGCTCCGCCGGGCGGCCCGGGATTTTACCCGTCGCCCACCAACGCCTTGCCCTGCCATGGGACTTGACGCGGGAGTAGGGTCGGTGCGGCGGGGTCGGCGGGCGCCTCCGGGCACCTGAACGGCCCAGCCCCCCGGGCGGGCGGCACCGTCCGCCGGTGATCCTGGACTCCGACCGCCCAGGGCGGTCCTTCGCGTGCGCGGCACGCGGTCGGCGCGCTCCGCTCCGTCGGCCGGCCCCGAGGAAGGAAGCACAGCTCATGGACGCAGCCGCGATCGGTTCGGCACAGATCGGCGTGACGGGCCTGGCGGTCATGGGCCGCAACCTGGCGCGGAACTTCGCCCGCAACGGCTACACGGTCGCGGTGCACAACCGCACCCCGGCCCGGACCAGGGCCCTGGTCGAGGAGTTCGGCCACGAAGGCACCTTCGTCCCCGCCGAGTCGCCGCGGGACTTCGTGGCCGCGTTGGAACGTCCGCGCCGTCTGCTGATCATGGTGAAGGCCGGCGGGCCCACCGACGAGGTCATCGAGGAGTTCGCGCCGCTGCTGGAACCCGGCGACATGATCATCGACGGCGGCAACGCCCACTTCGCCGACACCCGCCGACGGGAGAGGGCGCTGCGCGAGCAGGGCATCCACTTCGTCGGCAGCGGCGTCTCCGGCGGGGAGGAGGGCGCGCTGCTCGGCCCCTCGGTCATGCCCGGCGGCTCCGCCGAGTCGTACACCGTGCTCGGCCCCATGCTGGAGCGGATCAGCGCCCACGTGGACGGCGAGCCGTGCTGCACCCACATCGGCAGCGACGGGGCCGGCCACTTCGTGAAGATGGTCCACAACGGCATCGAGTACGCCGACATGCAGCTCATCGCCGAGGCCTACCACCTGCTGCGGGACGTCGGCGGGTACTCCCCCGCCGAGATCGCCGGCGTCTTCGAGCGCTGGAACCGGGGGCGGCTCGACTCCTACCTGATCGGGATCACCGCCGAGGTCCTCGCCCACACCGACGCCGACACCGGCAGGCCCTTCGTCGACATCGTCCAGGACGCCGCCGAGCAGAAGGGCACCGGGCGCTGGACCGTGCAGACCGCCCTCGACCTCGGCTCCCCGGTCACCGCCATCGCCCAGGCCACCTTCGCCCGGGTCGCCTCCGCCCGGACGGCGCTGCGCGAGGCCTACCGGCCGCTGCCCGGCGGCACCGTCCACCCGCTGCACCCGCACGAGGCCGAGCGCTTCACCCGGGACGTCGAACAGGCCCTCTACGCCTCCAAGGTCATCGCCTACGACCAGGGCTGGACGATGATCCGCGACGCCGCGGCCGAGTACGGCTGGGACATCGACCTCGGCGCGGTGGCGCGGATCTGGCGCGGCGGCTGCATCATCCGGGCCGCCTTCCTCGACCGGATCCGCGCCGCCCACGCCGCCGACCCCGACCTGGTCAGCCTGCTCGCGGAACCGCAGTTCGCCACCGAGGTCGCCGACGCCCAGGCCGCCTGGCGCACGGTCGTCGCCGGGGCAGCCCAGCACGGCATCCCGGTGCCGGCCTTCTCCGCTGCGCTGGCCTACTTCGACACCCTGCGCAGCGAGCGGCTGCCCGCCGCACTGATCCAGGGCCAGCGCGACTTCTTCGGCGCCCACACCTACCGCCGCACCGACCGGCCGGGCAGCTACCACACCCGCTGGGCCGAGCCCGGCCGGCCGGAGGAACGCACGGACACCGGGGCGTAGGTTCTCGCCCGGGCGACGGTACCGGACCGGGTCGTCAGGACGGGCGGCCGCCGAACTGCCACCGGTGCACCTCGACGTCGGCGTAGCCGTCCGCGGTCAGCACCGCCCGCGCCGCGTCCGGATCCGGCGCCCGGAGCAGGACGGCCGTGCCCAGCCAGGCCGTCCCATCGTCGGAGAGCAGCGGCCCGTAGGCGATGAGCTCCTCCCGGTCGGCCGGCACCGCGAGGTCGACGGGCTGCCCGCCGCCGAGGCCGAGCACGAGGTAGCGGGTGCCCCCGGTCCGGCCGCCGGGGAAGTCCCACATGGTGCGCCCCAGCAGGTTGCGCCACCGCCGCAGCAGCACGTCCCGGTAGACCCCGGCCTGGTAGCCCGGCTCCTCGAAGGCGAACGCCCGGGCGGCGGCCGGGCCGGGCAGGTCGAGGACGTGCACGCTGCCGGTGGGCAGGGCCCCGTCGGCGGTGAGCGTCGGCCCCCGGGCGATCATCTCCTGCGCGAACCCGTCCATGTAGGACCGGTGCGCTTCGAGCAGTTCGTCGCGCAGCGGCAGGGACCCGGGCCGGTCGCGGTGGTAGCAGAGGAACTCCATCCCCGAAGCATCCCGTCCGGCGGCCGCCCCGGTCGAATCGTTTTCCGCCCCGGCCGCCCGGGGCCGCCGCGTCACCGCTGGAGGACGCGCCGGAGCCAGCGGGTGCGGGCCTCCTGGGCGTCCCGGGCCAGGGCGGAGTGCGGGGCGAGGGTGTCGAAGCCGTGGCACGCGCCGGGCCAGACGTGGAGTTCGGCCTCGCCCCCGGCCTTCCAGAGCGCGTCGGCGTAGCCGACGGCCTCGTCCCGGAAGGTCTCGGCGGAGCCCACGTCGAGGTACGCGGCGGGCAGCCCGGTGAGGTCGGTGGCGCGGGCCGGGGCCGCGTACGGGGAGAGGTCGGCGGCGCCGTGGCGGTCGCCGAGCACGGCCTGCCAGGCGGTGGCGTTGGAGCCGCGGTCCCAGGTGTCGTGACCGACCATCTGGTGGCTGGAGAAGGTGTCGCCGCGGTCGTCGAGCATCGGGCTGAGCAGCAGCTGGCCGATCGGCGCCGGTCCGCCGCGGTCGCGGACCAGGTGGGCGAGGGCGGCGGCGAGCCCGCCGCCGGCGCTCTTGCCGCCGATGACCAGGCGCCCGGCGTCCACGGCCAGTTCGTCCGCGTGCTCGGCGACCCAGCCGAGCCCGGCGTAGCAGTCCTCGACGGCCCCGGGAAAGCGGGTGCGCGGCGCCAGCGGGTACTCGACGGAGACCACGGCCAGCCGCAGGGGCAGCGCCCAGGAGCGCAGCACCCGGGGCAGGACGGACCACGCGTTGCCCGTCACCATCCCGCCGCCGTGCAGGTAGTAGAGCAGCGGCAGCGGCTCCCGGATCCCGGCGGGTCGTGCGCTGACCAGGGTGAGCGCGCCGTCGCCGTCGGCCCGCGGCACCTGCAGCTCCGTCACCTCGAACCGGCCGCCGTCGCTCAGCCGGTCGAGCGTCGGCCGGGGCCGGACGCGCGCGTCCCGCTCCTGCCAGGCCGCCAGACCCTCCGTGGTGAGCACCTCCCGCGCCCGCGCCCCGGCGGCCTCCACGGCCGCCCGCACCTCCGGATCCAACGGAGGCACCCGTCGGCCCACCGATCCACCCACCACCAGCACCCCCTCACCGGACGGACACCCGAGCGGCATCCCGTCCCACCCCACCCTGCCAGGCCCGCCCTCCACGCCGGCGTGGAGGGGCTCGCATCCTGGATCGGCCCGGACGGAAAACCGCTGGCGCGGTGGCCGGGCGGGGAGTTGACTGGCCTGCCGAGGCCGGGAACACCGCTTGGCAGAGGGGGAGTTGTGGAGGATCCGCAGTTCACCGTACGGCTCGCCGGCCCCTCGCCCCGGGGCGCGGTGCGGCTCAAGGCGGTCCGCACGGTGAACGGGCTGAGCCTCTGGCAGGCCGGCCTGGCGCTGGACGCCGGGACGGCCGTCCTGCTGGCGGACGTCCCCTTCGAGCTCGCCGCGCCCGCCGCACGGAACCTGCGCCGAGCGGGCGTCGCAGTCGCCGTCCGCTGCGGCGCCTGCCGCCGCACGCTGCCCGAGGACGGCGCCCCGGTCGCCCCCGAACCCTGCGCCGGGCGCTACTTCGCCACCGCCCACTGCCAGGCGAACTCGCTGACCACCTGCGACTGCGAGTTCTGCACCGAGTTCGGCCCCCTGCCCGGGCTCACGGCTCCCTGAGCTCGCGCTGAGCGGTGCGGCGGGGCGGGCGGTGGCCCCGCCCCGCCGTGGGGGAAGAGGGGTGGGTCAGAACGGCTTGGTCGGCAGGTACTTGCCGTCCAGCGTGATGACGGCGCGCTCGCCGCCCTCGGGGTCGGCGACCTTGCGGACGTCGAGCTTGAAGTTGATCGCGGAGATGATGCCGTCGCCGAACTGCTCGTGGACGAGGGCCTTGAGGGTGGTGCCGTAGACCTGGAGCATCTCGTAGAAGCGGTAGACGGTCGGGTCGGTGGGGATGCCGCCGGGGATCGAGCCGCGGGTGGGGATGGTCTGCAGCAGCACGGCCGCGTCGGCGTCCAGGCCCAGGATCTCGGTGACGGCCTCGGCGGCCTCCTTCGGCAGCGCGTGCTGGCCGAGGACGGCGGCGGTGGTGAAGGCCACCGACAGGCCGGAGACGTCGGCGATCTGCTGCCAGGTGAGGTCCTTGCGGGTCTTGGCCTCGACGGCGGCGACGGCGAGCAGCTGGCGGGCGGTGGGGTCGAACTGGGCGTGCACCATGGGAGGTTCCTTCTCGTGGTCGGTGGGGCTACGGGTGGCGCCGCGGGGACGCTCCGGGGGCTGGGGGTCGGTCAGGCCGCGCGTGCGGCAGCCCGGCCGGTGGTGGCGGTGAGGTCCTCGACGCCGCCGGTGGCGATGTCGAAGACCCAGCCGCGCAGGGTGAGTGCCCGCGCGCTCAGGGCGCGGGCGACGGACGGGTGGGTGGCCAGGTTCGCCAGCTGGGCGAGCACGTTCTGCCGCACCAGGGCCGGGACGTCCCCCGCGGTGGCGGTGCGCGCCACCGAGGCGTCGGCGAGCCGCAACCAGTCGGCGACGGCCGGGGCTCCGCTGAGGTCGTGGCCGTGGGCGAGGGCGGTCATCGCGCCGCATCCGGAGTGCCCGCAGACCACGATGTCCCGGACGCCCAGGGCGGCGACGGCGTACTCGATGCTCGCGGTGACGCCGTCGGCCCCGGGGGTGTAGGCGGGCACCAGGTTGCCCGCGGTGCGGATCACGAACAGCTCACCCGGGTCGGAGCCGGTGATCAGCTCCGGCACGACGCGGGCGTCGGAGCAGCCGATGAACAGCGTGTGCGGGCTGTGGTCGGCGGCGAGCCGGGCGAAGAGCTCCTCCTTTGCGGGGAACACGTCCCGCTGGAAGTGCGCGATGCCCTCGGTGAAGTCACGCATGGGGTCACTCCCTCTCGTGGCGCCGGGCCGGTGCGGCCTGGCGGGATCCACAGTGCACGACCTGGGGCTATAGCGTCCAAGAGCTGTTACCGATGGTTCTCATCGATGGGGTCTATAGTTCGGTCCATGGCCCTGGAACTGCGCCATCTGCGCTATCTGCTCGCCGTGGCCGACCACGGCAACTTCACCCGCGCCGCCGAGGAGCTGCACATCTCCCAGCCGACGCTGTCCCAGCAGGTCAAGCAGCTCGAACGGACCCTGGGCGCCCAGCTGCTGGACCGCACCGGCCGCACCGTGCGCCTCACCGACGCCGGCCGGGCGTACGCCCACCACGCCCGCGGCGCGCTGCGGGACCTCGCCGCCGCCGAACGCGCCGTCCACGACGTCCAGGACCTCTCGCGCGGGCGGCTGCGCCTGGCCGTCACCCCGACCTTCACCGCCTACCTCGTCGGCCCGCTCGCCGCCGAGCTCCACACCCGCCACCCCGGCATCGCCCTGACCGTCCGGGAGACCAGCCAGGACCGCATCGAAACCGGGCTGCTCACCGACGAGTTCGACCTCGGCATCGCCTTCCAGAGGCCCCACCTGCCCGGCGTCACCGCCACCGCCCTGTTCACCGAGCACCTCACCCTGGTCACCCGCGCCGGCGACGACCCGCCCGCCTGTGCGGCCCTCCCCGTGCGGGAGCTCGCCGACCGCCGACTGGCCCTGCTCAGCGGCGACTTCGCCACCCGCGGCCACATCGACGACCACCTCGCCCGGCACGGCGTCAGCCCGCGGATCGCGGTCGAGGCCAACTCCGTCCAGGCCCTCACCGAGATCGTCCAGCGCACCCCGCTCGCCACCGTGCTCCCGGACGCCGTCACCCACGACCACCCGCGGCTCGCCCGCGTCCCGCTCGAACCGCCCCTCCCCACCCGCACCGTCGCCCTGCTGCACCGCGCCGAGGCCTACCGGAGCGCCGCCACCGGGGCCTTCACCGCACTCGTGCACGACCTGGTCCGCGCCCGCGGCTACCCGCCGCCGACCTCGTGAACCGTTGCGCCCCCGGACGACCGGGAACGGTCCGGGGGCGCTGCGAGACTGACGGTGCGTCAGGCCACCTGGCGCGGGGCACCGAACCAGCGGATCAGGGACGGCCGGAGGGTTTCCGGGGTGCCCACCCAGCAGACGTGGCCGTCCGGACGGATCAGCATCGGTTCGACGCGGGCTCCCCCGTCGAACCGGTCCACCCGGTCCACCCGGTCGGACCAGGGGGCGAGGGCCTCGGCGAGGGCGCCCTGCGGGTCGAGCAGCACGCCCCGGCCGGAGCGCAGGAGTTGGTGCAGCCGCACCGGGCCGAGGTCGGCGTCCGGCACCGGCCCGCCGAGCAGCGGGTGGGGGCCGGTGTCCGGCATCGGGTAGCGGGTGGCCGTTCCGGACATCACCTCGCTCAGCCGGCGGTGGACCTCCGGCAGGGCGATCAGCTCGGTGAAGAGGTCCCGGGTGGCCAGCACGTCCGGGTCGCGGCTGCCCGCCCAGTCCATCAGCAGGCCCTGCGCCTGGACGTTGCGCAGCACGGTCGTCCCGGTCAGGTGGCGTTCGGTGTGGTAGCTGTCGAGCAGGCCCTCCGGTGCCCAGCCCCGGACCGCGGCGCCGAGCTTCCAGCCGAGGTTGAAGGCGTCCTGCATCCCCCCGTTCATGCCCTGGGCGCCGAGCGGGAGGTGGACGTGGGCCGCGTCGCCGGCCAGGAACACCCTCCCGTGCCGGTACCGGGCGACCTGCCGGGCCGCGTCGGTGATGCGGCGGGCGTGGCACAGTTCGAGCAGCTGCACCCGCTCGCCGAACACGGCCCGCAGCCCCTCGCGGATCTCCTCCTCGGTGATCGGGACGTCCCTGGGCAGCGAGCGGCCCGGCCCGCCCATGGCGAGGCGGCGCAGCGGGCGGCCCCGGTCGTCGGTGCCGAGCGGGAAGATCCCCGTCCAGTGGCCGTCCGGGCCGCGGTGGTGGGTGGGCAGACCGTCGGCGCCGCTCAGCCGGACGTCCGCGGCGATCGTGGTCACGGTGCCTGCCCGGCCCGGGAATTCGGCCTTGAGCAGGGACCGTACGGTGCTGTGGCCGCCGTCGGCGGCGACCAGGTGGCGGGCCCGGAGCACCCGGCCGCCGGCGAAGGTCGCGGTGACGGCCTCCTCGTCCTGGGCGAGGGCGACCAGTTCGTGGTCGCGCCGGACCGTGAGGCCCTGCCCGGCGAGGTGCTCCTCCAGGAAGGCCTCCAGCACGACCTGGGGGACGGAGCGCCAGGGCCGGCGCGGGCGGAACGCGCCCGGCCCGGGGTCGTCGGCGGGGGCGTCCGGCAGCGGGATGCCCGCGAAGTGGCTCCCGCCGACCGGGTGGTCCCCGCCGGCCAGCAGCGGGTCCAGCAGGCCGCGCTGGTCGAGCAGTTCCAGGGTGCGGGTCTGCACGCCGCCCGCCCTGGAGAGGGTGCTGCGCCCGGGCAGGCGGTCGACGAGTACGGTCGACACGCCCGCCAGCAGCAGTTCGTTGGCCGCCGTCAGGCCGGTCGGGCCGGCTCCGACGACGAGTACCTCGGTGTCCACGGTGCTTCTCCTCGGGTTCCTCGGACGGTTCCGCCCGGCGCGTCCTCCCGCGACCGGCCGGGTTCCGTCGACGGGGTCAACGCTCGCTCCACCAAGGGCCGTTGGCCCAGTGACCGGCGCGATGGTGACGGAATCCGACACCCGCTACCCTCGGCACGGTGGAATCCGACTACGACGAGCTGGACCGCCGCCTCGTCCACGCCCTGCAGATCGACGGCCGGGCCCCGTTCAGCACCATCGCCGCCGCCCTCGGGGTGTCGGACCGCACCGTCGCCCGCCGGTACGCCAGGCTGCGCTCGACCGGCGCGGTACGGGTGCTCGGCGGGGTCGACCCGCTCGCGCTGGGCGCCGAACTGTGGCTGCTGCGGGTGCGCTGCGCGCCCGCCGCGGCGGTCGCGGTCGCCGAGGCGCTGGCCCGCCGCCCCGACACCTCCTGGGTCAGCCTGACCTCCGGCGGCACCGAGATCACCTGCACCGTCCGGGCCGAGACCGAGGCCGACAGCGAGGCCCTGCTGCTGGCCCGGCTCCCCCGCACCCCGCGGGTGGAGGGGGTGAGCGCGCACTCGGTGCTGCACTCCTTCTACGGCGGCCCGGACAGCCTCATCGCCAAGCTCGGGCCGCTGGACGGAGCCACCGTCGCGGCCCTGAGCCCGCCCGCGTCGGCCGCATCGCCCGCACCGCCCGCGCCGGCCCACCCGCGCGGAGCGGTGCGGCTGGACGACGGCGACCGCCGGCTCCTCGCCGCCCTCGAAACGGACGGCCGGGCCGGGTTCGAGGAGCTCGCCGCCGCCACCGGCTGGTCACCCACGACCGTCCGGCGCCGGATGGCGGAGCTGCGCGAACGCGGGGTGCTCTACCTGGACATCGACTGCGACCCGCACCTGCTCGGTGTCGGCACCCGCACCCTGCTGTGGATCTCGGTCGCTCCCCCGTACCTGGAGGAGGCGGGCCGGGCGCTGGCCGGGCACCCGGAGGTCGCCTTCGCCTGCGCCACCACCGGGCCGACCAATCTGTACGCCACCGTGGTGTGCGCGGACCGGCGCGCGCTGTACCGCTACCTGACCACCAGGGTGGCCGCGCTCCCGGCGGTCGGCCACGTCGAGACGGCGCCGTCGATCAGGACCGTCAAGCAGGCCGCGAACCGGAGGTAGCGCCCGGCCCGGCGGCCGGCGGCAGCGCCAGGTGGCTCAGCTCCGCGGACAGCCGGCGCAGCGTCGGTTCGTCCGCGACGGCCTCCAGCACCGCCAGCAGCACGTCCACGGCGGCGCCGTCGCCCTCGGCGACAGCGCGCACGATCCGCGCCACCAGGTCGTCGCGGCGACCGTCGGGGGGCCTTGCGAGGCGGGTGGGAGCCATGGTGGGAAGCCTCCGCTCATACCGAAGGGGCGTCTCGCGGGCCGGCCCGGTGCCGGGCGGACCGCCTTCCGCCCAGGGATTCGTCGCCCGCTCCCGGACGGATTGGGCGCGTCCCCGATGGATCGGGGCGGCTCCGCCGCGCCGGGGCGATCCCGGACCAATCCGGCGCGCCGCCCGCACCGAAGAGCGGGTGTCAGCCGTACTGTCCACCCGGCCGGGCTCCACTCCGGCCACGACCCGGGAGGCCCGTCATGCCCGCCCTCCGCCCGTGCGGCCCGCCGCCCACCCGCCGTACCGCAGGAGCGGCCGGATGAGCGCCGTCGTGCACCTGTCCGGGCCGGCCCTGCCCGGCCCGAACCTGCGGGAACTCGTCGCCCGGGTCGCCCGGGGCGACCAGGACGCCTTCTCCCGCCTGTACGACGCGGTGGCCGGCCCGGTGCTGGGCCTGGTGCGCCGGGTGCTGCGGGACCCGGCGCAGTCCGAGGAGGTGGCCCAGGAGGTGCTGCTGGAGGTGTGGCGCACCGCCGCCCGCTACCGGGCCGAGCGCGGCGAGGTCATGCCCTGGGTGCTGACCATCGCCCACCGGCGCGCGGTGGACCGGGTCCGGGCCGCGCAGGCCGCCGCCGACCGCGACCAGCGGGCGGCCGCCGCCGCCCACGCCCCGGTGTTCGACGAGGTCGCCGAGCAGGTCGAGGGCCGACTGGAGCGCGAACAGGTCCGGCGCTGCATGAGGACGCTCACCGATCTGCAGCGGGAGGCGTTGACACTCGCCTACTACCGCGGCTACACCTACCCCCAGGTGGCCGAGGTCCTCGGCGCACCGCTGGGCACGATCAAGACCCGGATGCGCGACGGACTGATCCGGCTGCGCGACTGCCTGGGGGTGGGAGCATGACCGTCGCCGACCTGCACACCCTGACCGGCGCCTACGCCACCCACGCCCTGGAGCCGGCCGAGAGCGCCGAGTTCGAGCGCCACCTGGCCGGCTGCCCGGCCTGCGCCCTGGAGGTCGCGGAGTTCGCCGCGACCCTGGCCAGGCTCGCCGCCGCGGACTCCGTCGTCCCGCCGGAGGCCCTCAAGGCCAGGGTGCTGGCCGCGCTGCCCACCCTCCGCCAGGAGGCGCCGCGCACCGCTCCCCCCGCCGTGGACGCCCGCCGGCCCGGGCCGCTGCGCCGCGGCCTTCCGAGGCTGGCGCTCGCCGCCTGCCTGGCCCTGGCGGTCGGCGCCGGGGGCGTCGCCGTCCAGCAGCACCGGGAGGCCGACCGGGCCCGGGCCCGCGCCACCGCGCTCCAGCAGGCGCAGGACCACGTCGCGGGCCTGCTCGCCGCGCCCGACGCCCGCACCGCCACCGGGGCGGCGGCGGGCGGGGCGGGCGTGGGGACGGTGGTGTGGTCGCCCAGCCGGGACCGGGCCGCGTTCCTGGCCTCCGGGATGCCCGCGCCGGGCGCGGGCAGCACCTACCAGCTGTGGTTCAACGACTCCGGGACGATGCGTCCGGCCGGACTGCTGCCGGGCGGCGACGGGGCGCTGCTGCTGTCCGGGCCGCTGGACGGGGCCAGCGGCATCGGCGTGACGGTCGAACCGGCGGGCGGCTCGGCGCACCCGAGTTCGGCCCCGGTGATGCTGCTGTCCTTCGGCTGACCCGGCTCGCCGCGCCCACCCCGTGGTCCCGGCGCAGGCTCCGGACCGACCTCCGGACCGACCCGGAACCGGTTCGGAACCGGTTCCGGGCCTGCCGCGGTCGGCCGCCCAGCGGTTACCATCCGGTAACCC
>NZ_JBHZCN010000130.1:0-23953 GCF_042755465.1 Kitasatospora sp. NPDC059160
GTGGGGGGCCGGGGGGGGGGGCCGGGCCCCGGCCCCCCGCCCCCCCCGCCGGGGCCGCGGGGCCGCCCCCGGGTCCGGCGTCCTGCCGGTGCGGGCCCCGGCACCGAACTCACCGCCGCCGCATCGGGGTGAAGCGGACCGGGGTGCCCGGGGCGGCCTGGGCGGCGGCGGCCAGCGCGGCGGCGGGGACGACGCCGATGACGGGGTAGCCGCCGGTGGTGGGGTGGTCCGCGAGGAAGACCACCGGGCGGCCGTCCGGCGGGACCTGGACGGAGCCCAGGACCATGCCCTCGCTGGGGAGTTCGCCCTCGCGGGCGCGCTCCAGGGGCGGGCCGTCCAGGCGCAGGCCGATCCGGTTGCTGGTGGGGGAGACGCGGTAGCCGGAAGCGGTCAGGACGGCGAGCGAGCCGGCCGTGAACCAGTCGTCGCGCGGGCCGAACAGCACCGGCAGGAGCAGCGGATCGGGCGGCGCCGGCGTCGGCACCACGTCCGCCCGGGCGGCCGGGCCGACCGGCTCGCCGAGTGGCAGGGCGTCACCCGGTGCCAGCGGAGCGGGGCCCAGCCCCGACAGCAGATCGGTCGAGCGGCTGCCGAGGACCGGGGCGGCGGCGACCCCGCCCGCGAAGGCCAGGTAGCTGCGCACGCCCCGCGTCGCGGGGCCCACGTCCAGCAGCGCCCCGGCGGGCAGCCGCACCGGGGCGCCCCAGGCGGCGGGCCGCCCGTCGACCCGTACGGCGCACGGTGCTCCGGTCACGGCGACCGTCACCGCGCGGTCCACGCGCAGCGCGCAGCCGAGCACGGTGGTCTCCAGGGTGGCCGCCGTCGCGGGGTTGCCGACCAGCCGGTTGGCCAGCCGGTGGGCGGGCTGGTCCAGCGCGCCGGACCGCGGCACGCCCAGGTGCGCGTGCCCGGGGCGGCCCAGGTCCTGGACGGTCGTCAGCAGGCCGGAGCGGGTGATGGTGACAGTCATGCTTCCTCCCTCCTGTTCCCTCGCTGATACGTCCCCGCTGAGGTTTCCCGGCTCATGCTTCCCGCTCATGCTTCCTCGATCACGAAGCGGACCCGGGCACCCGGGCTGAGCAGGGCCGCCGGTTCGCGGGACGGGTCCCACAGCACGGCGTCGGTGTGCCCGATCAGCTGCCAGCCGCCGGGGGAGGAGCGCGGGTAGGCGCCGGTGTAGCGGCCGGCGAGGGCGATCGCCCCGGGCGGGACGGCGGGACGCGGCGCGGCCCGCCGCGGCACCCGGTACCGCTCGGGCAGGCCGGTCAGGTAGCCGAAGCCGGGGGAGAAGCCGCTGAACGCGACCCGGAACTCGGTCGCGGAGTGGATCCGCGCGACCTCCCGCTCGGCGACGCCCCACAGCGCGGCGACCTCCGCCACGTCGGCGCCGTCGTAGCGCACCGGGACGGTAACGGTCGCGTCGGCGCTCGTCCGCAGCGGCGGGACGCGCCAGCCGGGCAGTTCGGCGGCCAGGGCGTCCGGATCGGCCACGCCGTCGAGCAGGACGGTGCGTTCGGCCGGCACGACCTCCGCGACGGACGGGAACCCCGACGCCGCGCGGCGGCGCTGGAGTTCGGCGTGGAAGGCGAACGTCTCGTCGGCGCCGTCGAGTTCGACCAGCAGCGCGTCCGGGCCGACCCGTAGGACTCGCAGGTTCATCCCGTTCATCCCGTAGCTCCGCCCGCCCGCTCCGGTACGGGTGCGAACGCCTCGACCCGGACCCCGGCCCGCCACAGCGCGGTCCGCACCCGCTGGGCCAGCTCGGCGGCCCCCGGGGTGTCGCCGTGCACGCACAGCGAGCGGGCCCGCAGCCGGATCCGCTCGCCGGTGCGGGCGGTGACCTCGCCGTCCCGGGCGATGGCGACCGAGCGGTCGACGACCGCGTCGGGATCGTGGACGACGGCGTCGGGTTCGCGGCGCGGCACGAGCGTGCCGTGCGCGGTGTAGGCGCGGTCGGCGAACGCCTCGGCGACCGCGGGCAGTCCGGCCCGCCGGGCCGCCTCGTGCAGCCGTGAACCGGGCAGCCCGAGCACGGGCAGGTCCTGCTCCCGGGTGGCGAGGTGGACGCCCCGGACCACCGCCTCGGCCTGCTCCTCGTCGTGCACCGTCCGGTTGTACAGCGCGCCGTGCGGTTTGACGTACGCCACGTCCGCTCCGGCCGCCCGGGCGAACACCTGCAACGCCCCGATCTGGTAGGCGACTTCGTGGGCCAGCTCGTCGGGCGGGACGTCCATCGCCCGGCGGCCGAACCCGGCGAGGTCCCGGTAGGAGACCTGGGCGCCGATCCGTACGCCCCGGGCCGCGGCCAGCTCGCAGACCCGCTGCATGGTGCTGGGGTCCCCGGCGTGGAAGCCGCAGGCGACGTTGGCGCTGGTGACCACGGACAGCAGGGCGTCGTCGTCGGTGAGCGTCCAGCGGCCGAAGCCCTCGCCGAGGTCGGCGTTGAGGTCGACGACCGTCGTGGGGGCGCCCTCGGTGCCTGC
This sequence comes from Kitasatospora sp. NPDC059160, assembly GCF_042755465.1. Classification (NCBI taxonomy): domain Bacteria; kingdom Bacillati; phylum Actinomycetota; class Actinomycetes; order Kitasatosporales; family Streptomycetaceae; genus Kitasatospora; species Kitasatospora sp. NPDC059160. The sequence goes on from NZ_JBHZCN010000130.1 coordinate 2,484, forward strand.
GGTGCCTGCGGTGCCTTCGGTGGCTGCGGTGGCTTCGATGCCTTCGGTGCTTCCGGGCGGTGTCACGCCGCGCCGTCCGTCATCGCGCGGACGATCACCGCGCGCGCGTCGTTCAGGTACCTGGTCAGTTCCACCTCGGCGTCGTCGATCTCGCCCGCCTCCAGCAGCCCGGCGAGCGTCTGGTTGCGGCGCAGGAACGGCTCGTGGAGCCCGCTGGCCGAGGGGACGGCGGCGAAGGCCAGGCGCAGCTCGGCCATCAGCCGGGCCATGCACTCGTCGATCCGCCGGCTGCCGGCGAGCCCCGCGATGGCCTGGTGGAAGTGCAGGTCGGCGGTGCCGACGGTGACCCAGTCGCCGAACGCCTCGGCGTCCTCCGCGCGGGCCAGCGCGGTCCGCACCGCGGCCAGGCGCTCGGGCGTCGCGGCGCGCAGGGCCCGTACCCCGGCCGTCTCCAGCGCGAGGCGCAGGGTGTAGATGTCGGCGACGTCGGCCGGTTCGAGGATGCGGACGAACACGCCGCGGTTGAGCTCGTGCACGACCAGCCGCTGGTCGGCCAGCAGCCGGAACGCCTCGCGGAGCGTGTTGCGCGAGATGGTGAGCGCCTCGCCGAGCGCCTCCTCGGAGAGCCGGGTGCCCGGGGCGAGCCGGCCCTCGGTGATGTGCTCGCGCAGCACCTCGGCCACGCGTTGGGCGGCGCTGGCGCGTTCGATGCGACCCCGGTCGGCCGCGAGCGCGTCGAAAACTCCGGTCACGTTCCACCTCCTGAACTTTTGTCGGATTGTTCCACAATCCCCTAGCCTCTCGGCAACCCCCGAACGGTCGCGGTCCACCCAATCGCGACCGCCTCGGCCCCGGGGTGCCCAGGCGGCCACCCATAGGGCGGAGGTCCTCTGAAAGGCGGTCAGGAACATGATCGTTCTTGTCGGCATCCTCGTCGTGGTGGCCGGGTTCGCCACCCGGCGCAATCCACTCCTCGTCGTCGGCGCCGCCGGCATCCTCACCGGACTGCTGGGCGGGATGAGCCCGCTGAAGGTCCTGGAGGCCTTCGGCACCGGCTTCGCCTCCAGCCGCTCGGTGACCCTCTTCGCGATCACCCTGCCGGTGATCGGCCTGCTGGAGCGCCACGGCCTCCAGGAGCAGGCGCGCACCCTGATGAACAAGCTCGCCAAGGCCAGTGCCGGACGCGTCCTCGCCGTCTACCTGGTGGTACGCCAGCTCACCGCCGCCTTCGGCCTCACCGGACTCGGCGGACCGGCCCAGGCGGTGCGCCCGATGGTCGCGCCGATGGCCGAGGCCGCCGCTGAACGCCGCCACGGCACCCTGACCGACAAGGCCCGCGAACGGCTGCGCTCCTTCGCCGCCAGCGCCGACAACGTCGGCCTGTTCTTCGGCGAGGACTGCTTCCTCGCCGTCGGCTCGATCCTCCTGATCACCGGCTTCGTCGACGCGACGTACCACACCGACCTGGAGCCGGTGCAGCTCGCGCTCTGGGCCATCCCCACCGCGGTCTGCGCCACCCTCATCCACGGCGCGCGCCTGCTGCGCCTGGACCGCACCCTCGCCCGGGACCTGCCTGCCGGGCCCTCCGCCGCGGCCGTCACCGCGCCTGTCGCCACCACCGCCACCGCGCCCGCCGCTACCACCGCCACCACGGCGCCCGCCGCTACCACCGCGCCCGCCACCACCGCCGACCGCACCGAGGAGACGACCAAGTGATCAAGGTCGAGTGGCTGTACTGGCTGGTCGGAGCCGTCTTCCTCGCGATGGCCGCGCAGATGGCCGCGGACCGCGGCAACCCCAAGCGCTACGGCAGCGCCGCCTTCTGGGGCCTGCTCGGCGCGAGCTTCGTCTACGGCTCCTGGGTCGCCGACAAGTCCGCCCCCGCCGCGCCGCTGGGCGTCGCCGTCCTGGCGATGATCTGCCTGGCCGGCTTCGGCTTCACCGGCCGCGGCACCCCCACGGCCGCCGCCCCCGAGCAGCGGGCCGCCTCCGCCGCGCGCCTGGGCAACCGGCTGTTCATCCCGGCGCTGGCGCTCCCGCTGGTCGCGCTGGCCTGCGGCACGCTCCTCAAGGGCGTGCACCTGGGCGGCGGGGTGCTGCTGCAGACCGGCAGCGAGACGCTCCTCGGGCTCGGCATCGCCTCGCTCGTCGCCCTGGGCCTCGCCCTGCTGCTCACCCGTGAACGCAACCCCGCCGTCGCCCTGCGCTCGGGCCGCGGGCTGCTGGAGGCCATGGGCTGGGCCCTGCTGCTGCCCCAACTCCTCGCCGTCCTGGGCTCGATCTTCCAGAGCGCCGGCGTCGGCACCCAGGTGGGCAGGATCACCACCCACTTCCTCCCGGACGGCAGCAAGTACGCGGCGGTGGCGGTCTACTGCCTGGGCATGGCGCTGTTCACGATCATCATGGGCAACGCCTTCGCCGCCTTCCCGGTGATGACCGCGGCGATCGGCTGGCCGGTCCTGATCACCCAACTGCACGGCAGCCCGGGCGTCGTCCTGGCCGTCGGCATGCTGGCCGGCTTCTGCGGCACCCTGGTCACCCCGATGGCGGCCAACTTCAACCTCGTCCCGGCGGCCCTGCTCGAACTCAAGGACCAGTACGGGCCGATCAAGGCCCAACTCCCCACCGCGGGAGCACTGTTGGTCTGCAACATCGCCATCATGTCGCTCTTCGCGTTCTGACCCCTCCCGGAAAGGCAGCCCCGATGACCAGAGTCCTGCTCACCGGCTTCGAACCGTTCGACGGCGCCGACGTCAACCCCTCCTGGGAGGTCGCCCGCCTCGTCGCCGACAACCCGCCCGACGGGCTCCTGGTCACCGCCACCCGGCTGAGCTGCGTCTTCGGACGGGCGGCCGAGGAACTGCGCACAGCGATCGCGGACTGCGCCCCCGACCTGGTCGTCTGCCTCGGCCAGGCGATCGGCCGCCCGGACGTCACCGTCGAGCGCGTCGCCGTCAACGTGGACGACGCCCGCATCCCCGACAACGCCGGCCGACAGCCGGTCGACCGGCCCGTCGTCCCCGGCGGCCCCGCGGCCTACTTCGCCACCCTGCCCGTCAAGGCCTGCGTGGCCGCCGTCCGGGAGGCGGGCGCGCCGGCCTCCCTCTCCCACACCGCGGGGACCTTCGTCTGCAACCACGTCTTCTACGCCCTGATGCACACGCTCGCCACCGAACACCCCACCGCCAGCGGCGGGTTCGTGCACATCCCCGCCCTGCCCGAGCAGGTCCTCGACGGCTCCGCCCCCGCCCTGCCGGCCGACCTCGTCGCCCACGCCCTGCGCGCCCTGCTCACCACGGCCGCCACCCGTACGGTGGACCTCCGCGTCCCGGAGGGGGCGACCCACTGAGGCCGCCCGGACCCGCTGCGCCCCGCACTGCCCCGCCCCGCCCTGCCCCGCCCCGGCGGATCGGCGGTGACGGCGGATCGGCGGCTCAGGCGTCGAGCACCTGGCCGGGGCGCTTGACCACCGGGTCCTGCGCCGACCACGGGAACTCGATCCAGTCGTCGGTCCGCTTCCACACGTACTCGCACTTCACCAGGGAGTGCGACTTCTCGTAGATCACCGCGGACCGGACCTCGGCGACGTGGTCGAGGCAGAAGTCGTGCACCAGCTTCAAGGTCTTGCCGGTGTCGGCGACGTCGTCGGCGATCAGCACCTTCTTGTCGGTGAAGTCGATCGCGGCGGGGACGGGCGCGAGCATCACGGGCATGTCGAGGGTGGTGCCCACGCCCGTGTAGAACTCGACGTTCACCAGGTGGATGTTCTTGCAGTCCAGCGCATACGCCAGCCCACCCGCCACGAACACGCCACCCCGGGCGATGCTCAGGACGAGGTCGGGCTCGAACCCGTCGTCGGCGATCGTCTGCGCCAGCTCACGCACCGCCCGGCCGAAGGTCTGGTAGTCCAGGATCTCTCGCACATCAGTCACGCTGTTCAGTTTCCTCGACACTCGGTCGGGCGGCGAATCCGGCCCCCTGGGCAGCCCACCGCGCGCGGCGCCCACGGCCGGCCCGTCACGCCCGCTCAGCGGCGCAGCAGCGCCTCCCGGTGCCCCCAGGCAAGCCGGAGCAGCGCCGCACCGGCGGGTTGCATCGGCTCGGTGGTGGTGAGGCGGTCCACCTGCTCGGCGGTGAACGGGATGCCGACCGAGCGGCCGGTCGCGTCGTCCAGGCCGACGCGGCGGCCCTCGTCGTTGGTGGAGACGATCCGCCGGAAGACCTCGTCGAACAGCTCGGCGTCGAAGACGGCCACCGTGAGCAGGTCGGTGACGAAGGTCAGCGGGTCCATCCCGAGGCCCAGCCAGAACATCCGCAGACTGCCGTCCTGCCGCGCTGCTCCGAGCGTCCGGTGCAGCGGCCAGGCCTCGTAGTCGATGGGTGCCTTGCTGCTCCCGTACTCCTCACTGCCGCCGAGGAGCTCCTCGCTCAGCTCCCGCAGGACAGCCCGCCAGAGGTCGAAGTCGTTGGCCTCGTTCCAGGGCGCGTCGTGGGAGGCCTGGAACATCCCCACCGGCATCACCTGGAAGAGCCCGCCGCCGCTGGCCACCTTCGCGGGGTCGCGCCAGTGCAGCAGGAACTCGGCGTCGCCGGTGCGGCGATCGTGCCGGACGGTCAGCGTGGTGACGGCCTCCATGACCGGGCGGCGGGCGAGGTCGGTCGGATCGCCGACGGCGTCCCGGAACGGCGTGCGCCCGTCCGGGCCCGCCAGGACGGAGGCGGCGTACTCGTGGGCCGCCGCCTCGCAGATGTTGATCACGTCGAAGTACCGCCCGCGCCCGAAGGTCAACGTCGGGCCGTCCGCCGCCACCTCCAACAGCCGGTAGCAGCTCCGGTCCTCGAACAACCGGGGCCTGGCGAGCTCGCCTACCGCATCGGAGTAGTACCGGAACGCGGTGCCGTCCTCCCGCCGCGCCCGGACGTGATCGAGCTCGGGCTCCCCGCCGTCCAGCACGGCCGGGGGCGTGTCCGCCTGCCACCGCAACCGGACCCGCTCCAGCGGCACCGGCTGCCCCGGAATCCAGTGCGGACGGGCCAACAGGGGCAACCCCGGGACCAGCCGCCCGGATGCGCCTTCGGCCAGCAGCTGCCCGGTCAACGCGAAGCGATGGTCATTCAGGAACGTCCGGACCCGCCGCCACTGCTCACGGCTGGCTGTGGCGTTCGGGTGGTCGTCATCCATCGGCACGCCCGGCAACATACCGCGCCACCCCAACAGCCATGCGTGGGCCGAGTGATCGAGCCACGCCCCACCGGCCCTCGGAAGTGACAGTGAGCCCGAGCCGCTCGGAGGCCGTACAGCGGTGAGCCGAAAAGTCACGCGAACGACGGCCACGGCTCTGCCGCCCACTCCCGCCAGGTCCGCTGCCCTGGCGGCCTTAGCGTCGACAAGTCAGAATTCCGCCAAGGCACGTGATCTTGAATGAGCCGTCCGTCTTGATGGCGGCGGCAGCGATCTCTGCTGCCCGACTGACCGTCTCGCGGAAAGGGACGCCGGATTGGTCAGCCCACGCTTCGTAGGAGGCGAGGTGGGAAACGATCGGCGCAGGATCGGTGATCTCGACGGTGCCGGGTAGTTCCCGCACCCGGATGTCCTTGAACGCTGTCCGGAGGTAGCCGGTTGCCTTTTCCAGGGAGAAGCGGGAGCTGAGGGAGACCCGTGCTGGCCCTTCCGGGATACCGAGGACGTCTCCTGCGGCCCTGGCCCAGAGCCGGTCCAGCTCGCGCTTGTCGGTGTCGCTGTTGGTCGAGGCGATGAGCACGCCGCCAGGCCGCAGGACACGGGCCAGTTCCTTGATCGCGGCCTCGATATCGCTGACGTGGTACAGCATGTGCAGGGCCAGCACGGCGTCGGCGCTGTCGTCGGCGAAGGGCAGAGCCTGGGCGTCGGCCACCAGGACCGGTTTTTGGACCTCGGTGAGGATGCCCGCCGAGATGTCCATCCCGACGATCTGAAGGTCTGGACGGTCCTTGTGCAAGCGGCTGACGAACTTGCCGTTGCCGCAGCCGATGTCGACGACGATCCCGCTTGTGTCGGCCAGCTCTTCGACGACGATCCCGGGCAGGTCGTACCGCGGCTGTTGCCACCGGTAGATCGACTGGCGGGCAGCCAGGTGGCGTCCGTCGGCGTAGGCGTTGTTCGCGAGGACGGACCGGTCGGTGACTGCGGCGTCCTGCTGAGCGGTGTTGCTCGTCATGCGGGCAGCTCCGGAGGGTTCGTGAGTGCGGGTCGAGAGCAGGCTTCCCTGACATTCTCGCGGAGACCCAGGACGATCGGGGAGCCTGCGTAGGCGGGCTCGGCGAGACGGGTGCTCAGCACCCGAAGACGGGCAGAGATGCTCGCTGTGCGACGACCCGGTGCGGCAGACAGCACCACCGAGAGCTTCTCCTGCACACCGTCGAGGTCACCGTGGGCGAGGTGGGCGTTGGCAAGGTCGAGGAACGCGGCCAGCAGGTCGCCGGAGGACTGCTCCTGCTGCGGCCCGGACTCGTACAGGGCGATAGCCCTGGAGGACGCCTCGATGGCTCGATTCACGTGACGGTGACCGCCCAGGGCAATGAGGGTGGTACCCGCGTAGGCCCACTGCTTGGCCTCGGGGAACGTGAACACACCGGGAAGGTCCACGGCCGCTACCGTGTGCCGCGCTGCCGTGGCCGTTTCCACGGCCCGTAGCGCGCTCGCGCTGTCGCCGAGCGCGGCGGTGGCCCGTGCTTCGAGGCTGAGCAGACGAGCTGCGATGGTCCCGCTGTCCGCGTACAGCAGTCCGGCTCTGGCCAGCTCGGCGGCCTGGCGGTGGTCCTGCTGCCAGTAGGCGATCAGGGACTGGACGGATCGGATCCAGGCCCGGAGACCGTTGTGGCCGGCTGACTCCGCGCAGCGCCAGGCCGTTCGAGAATGCGTGGCCGCAGCCGCGTACTGGCCGAGGTCGAGGGCGACATGGGTGGCCAGGCCACAGAGGCGTCCGGCTTGTAGGTAGAGATGGCTTGTCTGGTAGGGGTGTTGGCGGCCTCGGAGTAAGTCGAACACTCCTCGCCGGAGGGTTCCGATGTCGTGGAAGAGCTCGGACACCGGCTTGCTCACGTAGTCCCCTGCCAGCCTCGCAATGTCCGCGTCGATCTGTTCGAGCAGCGTGTCGTCCACGTTGGACGCGCTCGCGAAGCGGAGGAAGAGCGCGGACTCTGCCGAGTCGGCTGCTACGGCCACGACGAGATCGCCGTCGTGGTCCGTGTGTGAGGCAGGCACAAGGGGCGAGGTTTCGCTCACGCTGTTGAGCGGTGGAACTGCTTCGGCGGCTGCCAGGGGTGCTCCCAGCAGGTCAGCCAACTGGTCGACCGAGAGCCTCAGGACGCGGGCGAGCTTCGGCCGCATCCAGGGCTGCGGGGTGCCCCTGCCGCTCTCCCATCGCCCCACGGTCGTACGGTCCACGTCGAGGGCTTCAGCCAGGGATTCCTGGGTGTGACCGACTGCCTCCCTGCGCTGGATCAGCCGGGACCGCCTGGATGCCATTCTGCGTCCTCCAGGGGTAGGTCAGTTCGTCCGTAGCCGTAACAGGCCAGTTCATGGCCGGGTTTGCAGCACGGATGCCTCGTTGTCGCCTCAATTCTGCTCTGGTTCATCGGCGTTGGACGCGGTTCTGTGGATACCTGCCGGGTGAATCCCGGCGCGAATCGGCCCGCTGCCGACCTCGTCCCGGTGAAAGGTGCGCACTCATGTCCGTCGCCACTCGCCAAGCCATCACCCCTGCCCCGTTCGGCTTTTGCGTGCTGCCCAGTGCCAAGGCCGTACCGAACGCCCGGCGGCGGGTGATACGGACCGTGCGCGGTTGGGGCCTGCCGCTGGCGGAGGACGCGCTCCGCGGCGTCGAGCCGGACCCCGCCGGAAAGCGGATCTGGCTCGAGGTCGGCACCACCGCCGCAGTCTCGGGCGACGAGCGACTCACCGCGCTGGTGAGGGCCGCGGCCCCGAAGGCACGGGACGTCGTCCCGACCAGTGCCTGACAAGACTTCCTCCCGCCCCGACGCGGGCTTGGGGGATGCGGGTGGCCGCGCTGATCAACAGCTACGCGGCAAGAACACCTGAGGTTCCTTGCCAACGGCTTGCCCTGGCAACGGATCCATCGCTGCACCCACGACAGGGCTGGGCAGTCGGCCCGCCCCATGAAACCGAAGGAGTACCTCATGCCCGAGAACCTGACGACCGGCACTGAGCTGGAGGGCGACGGCCTGCTTGTCGCCCGTACGAAGGTCGCCGCGGCTCGCTCGCGCGGCGAGCAGCCGTCGGACGGCGGCTCCACCGGCCGAACCGACACCAACGACTGACGGCTGCATCACGATGACCGCCGAGCACTTCTCGGTGGTTGAGCGTCTGGGCGGGGATGACTTCCTCGCCCAGACGCTCAGCCGCAGCTTCAAGGTCGCACGCGGCGAAGCCGCGTCGCTTGCTGGGCTGATGAGCTGGGATGACCTCAACGCCATCCTTACCCGTCACCGGTTCGAACCCCCTCGCTTCCGCCTCGCCGCCAACGGGGAGCAGGTGCCCGCACACACCTACTCCCGGCCGATCACCACCCGGCGGAGCACCGTCTGGCACCAGCTCCAGCCCTCCGATTTGCACCAGCGTCTCGCCGAGGGTGCCACGCTGGTCCTGGATGCCGTCGACGAACTCCACCCCGGCATCGGGTCCCTGGCCGGCCAGCTGGAGCGCTGGCTGCGCACCGGCGTGCAGGTCAACCTGTACGCCTCCTGGACCGGCGTCGAAGGCTTCGGCGTCCACTGGGACGATCACGACGTGGTCGTCGTCCAGCTCGACGGCGCCAAGCGCTGGCGCATCTACGGCCCCACGCGCACGGTGCCGATGCACCGCGACGTCGAGACACCCGAGCCGCCGCCCGAAGAGCCCGTCGCCGATCTGGTCCTCACGGCCGGTGATGTGCTCTACCTGCCTCGGGGCTGGTGGCACGCCGTCGCCGCCTCCGAGGGCAAACCCTCGCTACACGTCACGTGCGGACTGCAGAGCACAACCGGCGCCGATCTGATCACCTGGCTGTCGGAGATGTTGCGCGCCCACGAGGCCGTCCGGGCGGACATTCCGCGCTTCGGAGCAGCCGAAGAGCAGCGCGCGTTCCTCGACACGATCGGCAAGCTCCTCGCGGCCGAGTTGGAGAGCGACGACCTGATCGCCCGCTTCTCCTCCGCCCGCGACGCCACCGAGCGAGCCCGGCTCGCACCGTCGCTGCCCCACATCACGGCAGCCCCGCCGGATGCCGACCTCCAGGTGCGCCTGGTCACCACGCGACCCGCGCTCACGGCCGTGTCCGACGACACCGTCCGGCTGACCGCCGGCGGCGAGGAGTGGACGTTCGCCGCCAAGGCCGAGCCGATGCTCGCGCTCCTCGCAGACGGGGACCCCCATCGGCTGGCTGATCTCGCACAGGCCGCAGGCATCACCATCACACAGGCGGCCAATGTCGTGACGGAGCTGGTCGACGGCCAAGCCGCCGTGATCGGAGGTGCGCCATGACGGCCCAGCTGGGCCTCGGCACCTACCGCTGCCTCGATGTGGCCGAGGCCGCGCTGATGGCCGCCTCCCGAGGTGCCGACTGGGTGGACACCGCGCCCAACTACGCAGGCGGCCAGGCGGAAACCTCGCTCGCCCCGGTTCTGGCTGCCCACCGGGATCTTCGCGTCTCCACGAAGGTGGGCTTCATCCCGGCTGGCGCCGGGCACATCGGCGTGCGGGCCGGTGCCCTGATTGCAGCGGATGCCGAACGCGGGTACTGCCTCGCCCCGAACTACATCGCCTGGCAGCTCGCCCGTAGCAGGCGCATGCTCGGCCGGGTACCCGACCTGGTGTTCGTGCACAACCCCGAACACGGTTGCCCGGACGGCGAGATCACCGGCCGGCTCTACAAGGCCTTCCTGACCCTGGAAGAGGCCTGCGGTCAACAGGTCATCAGCGCCTACGGAGTGGCGACCTGGCGCGGCTTCAGCAGCCGCCTCTTCGACGTACCCGCGCTGATCGAACTCGCGGCCAAAGCCGGCGGCCCGAACCACCACCTGCGGGCCATCCAGCTCCCGGTCTCCCTCGTCCACCTCGCGCCCGTCGCCCAGGCTCTCGGCGGACATGGCCCGTTGGCCGACGCCCTGAATGCGGGACTGGAGGTGTTCGCCTCCGCCCCGCTCCACGGCGGCGAGATCCCTGACCTGGTGACCCCGGAACTGTCCGAGCTGATCACCCCTGGCAAGACCCCTGCCGAGACCGCCCTCGCCGTCGTCGCTTCAGCCCCAGGGGTGAAGCGCGTGCTCCTGTCGACGGGGAACGCGGAACACTGGGGTCAGGCCGCCGGAGCCGTCGGCCGACCGTCGTTGTCTCCGGACGTACTGCGAAGGGTCGTTGATGTACTCGGAACCTGAGCCGGACACCGCCAGGCGGATGCGCGGGACGCACGCCACAGCAGCAGCGGCGTTCGACGCGACGACGATCGGCTCCCGCGAAGCGTGGGGCTGGCGCGGTCGTACCCTCAGCCGCCCGGTTGCCACGGCGTCCGGCGAGGGCTGGCTCCGCCTGGTGTCGGCCCCGGCCGACAAGGCCGGCGGGAAGCTCTGGGAGGGGCCGCGGGAGGCAGAACGGCTCATGCCTCCCGCGGTACCCAGGCCACGCCTGCGGGAGCGGCGCACCTGGACCGAGGCCGGGCACGGCTACCTGGCAGAGCTGTACGACCAGATCACCGCCCCCACCATCACCACCCACGAGCCGATCCTTCGGGAAGCGCCCGACCTGGACGATGCCTGGTGGGACGCGCTCAGCACCGCCCTCGACGCCATCGCCACCGTCCCGAGCGACCGGGTCGCTGTCCGGCAGGAGTACCTGGACCGCGCTATGCCCCAGTACCTCGGCATCCCGATCGACACCAAGGTGGCCGCCTGGACGACGGCCCACGGCGACCTGCACTGGGCCAACCTCACGGGCCCGGCCCTCACGGTTCTCGACTGGGAAGGCTGGGGCGTCGCTCCCGCCGGGTACGACGCGGCGCTGTTGTACTCGTACAGCCTCCTCGTGCCGGACACCGCCACGCAGGTCCGTCACCGACTCGCCCACATCCTCGACACGCCAGCCGGGCAGTTCGCCGAACTGGCCGTCATCACTGAACTGCTACAGACCACCACACGAGGCGACAACCTCGACCTTGAGCAGCCCCTGCGACGGCGGCTCTCCGCGATCACCAGTTGACCAGCCCTCGACCCCCTTCTGGTCGAGGGCCGAGATCACACCGACGCGACCGATCCCCGGACTTGAGGCGCCCGCGCCGGACGACGGCGTCCGGGTCGGGCAGACCCAGCGTCGGAGGTGCACACGCGCCGGAGGCGACTGCGAACCCCGGCGATCCACCACGGTCCTCCGGATCAGTTCGATGACGGAAGCCACGGCATCGCAAGATCTGCTTTCTTCCCATGCAGTTGGAGGAGTGGTCGCTTCTCTGGCCCCTCGACATCCGGAACGGGCGACGAGGTAATGTTCCGGAGCCGCTGGGCTACCTCGCGAACGGCTTCCGGTGATGTTGGATGGGCGGGAGCTCTCGCCACGGGGGCGGCGCGAACTCGACAGCATCCGTTACGCGATCCGCCTTGCCGAGGTGTGAGAGGAGCCAGAGGATGACGGACGACCTGACCTCGGTGGCGAGGTTCCTGTTCGAAGCCGGGACGCTCAAGCAGACCAAGCGCACGGGATGGTGGATGGCCGGGGTCCGCGATCCGGAGTCGGTCGCCGAGCATTCCTGGCGGACCGCGCTGATCGCATCGGTCATCGCCAAGCTCGAAGGCGCCGACCCGGCGCAGGCCGCCTTCCTCGCGGTCTGGCACGACTCGCAGGAGACGCGTACCGGGGACGTCAACCACCTGGGCAAGAAGTACGCGCCCGGTGCGGATCCGGTGGCCGTGACGGCTGACCAGGTCGCCGGGATGCCCGAGATCCTGGCCTCGGCCATTCAGGACCTTGTTGCGGAGTACGAGGGGAAGGAGACCCCGGAGGCGGTCTGCGCCCGGGACGCGGACAAGCTGGAGTGCATGATCCAGGGCGTCGAGTACAAGGCGCAGGGCTACGCCAACGCGCAGCGGTGGATCGACAACAGCCGTGGGCGGCTCACCACGAAGTCCGGCAACGCCCTCGCCGATGCGATTCTCGCGAGTGACTCGCTGGACTGGCTCCGCGCGGCCCTCGGTGAGAAGCCGCTCGACGGCGGGCGGAGGAACGTGGATGGCGATCGAGGCTGAGCTCAAGGCGGTCGTGCGCGACCCGGAAGGCGTGCTCAAGCAGCTGGAGGCGCGGTGCGGCGCCGGCCGGGCCGAGGTCTACCGCGACACGTACTACGACGCGCCGGACGGCAGCCTGATGGGTGCCGACCGGGAGTTGCGGATCCGCACCGTGCACGGCCCGGATGACACGCGGAGCGTCCTGACCTACAAGGGTGCGCGGGTGGACGAGGCCTCCGGCTCGAAGCCGGAGGCCGAGACCAGGGTCGAGGATGCCGCTGCCGCGCACGAGATCGTCCGGGGCTTGGGTTTCGTTCCGCGCATCGCGTTCGAGAAGCGATGCCGCAACTACGCCTTCGAGCGTGATGGCCGGCGGGTGCTGGTCACGCTCGTGCGCGTACCCGAGCTGGACGACGCCACGTTCATCGAGGTCGAGACGATGGCGGCAACGGAGCACGAGCTAGGGTCGGCACTCGCTTTCGTCCGCGCCGTACTTGCGGAACTGGGGATCGGAGAGAGCGACTTGACCACGGACCTGTACACCGATGCGGTCGCGGCGGCGCGACCGGTGTGATCCGGAGGGGTTCAGCGGGCCCGCTGGCTCATCGCCGTGCTCCCTGTGGCCAGAGCACGACGACCGGCACGCTCCGGTGCCGTGCGTAGGCGACGACGTCGGCCGTGCCGCCGTAGCCGCGTGCCACTCGGCGACCGTGATCTCGCCCGCCTGGTGGGCATCGTCGATCGGCGCCAGATCTCGCCGGCCTCGCTCCTTCGCGCTTGCGATGTCCTCGGCGTCGTGACCGCCCGGAGGGCGCGCGATGGAGTCCATGTGCGCTCCTTCCCTGTTCGTCAACTCTGTTGCTGGTCCATGGTCCACCTGACGAAGCCGGGGTCCGTGACCTGCGGCGGGGTAACCCCAGTCAGCCCACATGCCCGGTCAGCGAGGAGAGGGGCAAGTTCTGGGTAGTACCCCCGATCAACAGCCTGGAGCATCTCTGCGAGAGCGATCAGCTGACCGACACGTCCGGCAGGAGTGTCGAGGATGTCGGCGAACTCCACGCGGACGCGGTCCGCGACCTCGGGCACGAGGAGGCTGCTGACCCACAGGACTGCGGGGTCGTAGCCGATCGGCACCAGGCCCCAGCGTTCCCAGTCGAGGATCTTGAGCGGCCCGGTGGTCAGGTTGGCCCACTGGAGGTCACCGTGCCCGGTGGTCCGCTCGACTTCGGCCGGGGCCGGGATGCCGAGGTACTTCGGGAAGACCTGTTCGACCCACGTCCGGCGCAGAGTGATCTTCGCACTGGGTGCTTCCGCGATGCCGGCCAGCGCGTCCTTCAATGCGCTCCACCAGCCGTCGTCCAGGCCAGGATCGTCGCGAAGATCCGGCGTGGAGGAGACCGTGGGACCTACCAGGTCGAAAACGTCGGCCTGGTAGAACCAGCCGGTCTCGGTCCAGTCCGCGGTGTTGTGGAGCCGGGGTCGCGGGACGGAGGCGGGGATGAGCTGTTCCGCGCCGAGGGCTCCCTGACCGGTCGGTCGGGGCGCCCGGTGACGGCTGTTTCTGGAGACCCGGAGCCAGACACTCTCGGCTCGCCGGCCGATGGTGGTTCCGGAGGTGCCGAAGACCGCCGGTCCGGTGCACACGAGGCCGAGGAAGGCCGCCGCCTTTTCGTGCGCTGCCATCAGGTTGCGCCGGGTGTCGTCATCCGGCTGAAAGGACATCGAGCACCGTCCTGAGTCGCTTGTCGGGGATCGGTTCGGCGAGCGCCGCTCTCGCATCGTCCCAGTGCCGGCGGGTGCTGGTCGAGGTGAGGACGACGTCCAGTGCCGGGCACGCTCCGATGACCTGGAACGCGGTGGCGTGCGGGGTCGATCCCGGCGCGAGGAGGTTCACCAGTTCGGGGGTCATCAGGCCAGGCAGTTCACCGCCGTGCAGGGGCGCCGACGCGAACGTGGTGATTCCGGCGTCGCGTGCGTGGACGAGCGGCCCAGCGCCGTCGAGGGCCAGGGCGAGAGGCTCGGCCATGACGAGGCTGACCGGCATCTGCACGCCGGTGAGGTGGTGGTCCGTCGATCCGGCGGTCTCCCGCGCCAGTCCGGCCAGCTCGGCGACCGTGAACGCCTGCTCGGTGAAGCCGGACCAGGTGGCAATGCCGTAGCCCCCGATGCGGCCAGCGTCCGCGAACTCCTCCAGCACGCCGAACGCAGCCCGGACGTTGAGGTGCAGTTGCTGCCGATCGCGGCTCGACTGCTCGGGATTGTGGAGGAACACGACGTCGGCACGGCCGAGCACGGCGAGCGATTCCTCGGTCTGGGCGCGGACGTCCACGGGGGCGAGGCTGTGGCGGCCGCCCGGGTGGAAGCCGGTCTTCGTCGTCACCTTGGCGTGCGGGTGCTCTGCGAGGACGGGGCCGAGGTCATGGTGCGCCTGGCCGTGGGCGTAGTTGGGGGCGGTGTCGATCCATCGGGCTCCGGCCATGAGGGCAGTGCGCGCCGCGTCGCGGGCAGCGCGCACCCGGTAGGTCCCCAGGCCGAGAACGGGGCTCACCGGTCGGCCTTGACGACGGCGAGGACCTGGCCCTGGACCAGGGCGGTCAGGACGCCGGCCACGTCCTTGACCTCCAGGCCCGCGGCGTCGGCGAGTTCGGCGATGCTGGCGGTGTCCCCGGTCAGCAGGATCTGCAGGGCGGGGCCGGCGCGCTCGGCGAAGTCCCACGCGGTGCCGGCAGCGGACAGGGTGACGGTTCCGGCGTCCGGGTTGCTGGTGAGTTCGGCGCGCGGGGCGGTGAGTCGCACCGCGATCTCCCTGCCCGCGGGAAGGGCGTCCACGTAGGGCAGGGACGGCGTCGGTCGGCCGAAGTGGGTGGTGCCGGTGGACCGTGCCCAGCGGTCGATCAGGTTGGGCTCGGACAGCGCGGTGAGCACCGCGGTCCGCAGGTCGTTCTGGTAGGTGGCCTTCGCGTCCGCCTCGGCGTGGCGCGGGACGTCCATCCGCAGGACGGTGCTCTCGTGCAGCTCGTCCACCAACCACCCCACAAGGGAGGCGCCGGTCTGGGTGACGAGCCCGAACGTGAGGTGCAGCGACTCCGTGCCCTGGTCGGCGGTGACGCTGTGCCACCAACCGCGAGGCAGGTAGAGGATGTCGCCCGGGTGGAGGACGAAGTCCGCGATGGGCTCGCCTTCGGGCTCCTCCGGTGAGTCCACGTCGCGGAAGGTGGGTGCTTGCCGCGTCGGCTCCCACAGCCGCCAGCGCTTCGCCCCGTACTGCTGGACCACGACGACATCATGGTCGTCCCAGTGCCGGCCGAAGCCCTCGTGCTCGGTCCAGGAGGCGTAGGTGTTGGTCTGCACGGTTGTGCCGACGAAGCGTTCCAGGTCCTCGGCTGCGCTTCGGATCGGCGGGTGGATCTCGTCGATCGCGTCCACGACGAGGGAGGCGCCTTCGGCGAGCCTGGCGTGCAGCTGGGCGGGGTGTAGCCGGTTCCAGGTCGCCCCGCGTCGGTTGGTGGTCGGCGTCGAGTACCGGCTGACGGGGACGGTCTGGCCGTCCTGCGAGAGCCGCAGCCGGGGCGGCTCGATGCGGTGGGTGGCGAGGATGGTGTTCAGATCGTCCCAGGACAGGAGGGGAGCGGTGTCGGCTCCATCTGCGGGGAACACGGCGTAGGAGCGGTGGAGCGCCTGGGTGAGGAACTGGTCCCCACCCAGGCGCACCGCCCACGAGGCGGTCTCAGGCATCGTGGGCGTCCTGCTCAGGTGTCGTTCTGGTCGGATCGGCCGCCGGTGTTGTCGGACGGCACGTCGGCCCGGGAGCGGGCGGCTCGGATGTTTCGGACGGCGACCAGCAGGCCGCCCTCGTCGTCGTGAACGGCGGGCGTGGTGCTCTCCATGCCTTGTCCTTCCTTCCAGTGGTATCGCCGTGGTGTCCGGCGAGCTCTACGAAATCGCTGCGAACCGTCTTTGAACAGAGCAGAATTGCTGCATTGACGCTGCATCTGTGTGGCAAAGCGTCCGCTGGCCTGGCACCTTCTGGCGCAAGCGGGTTCCGGCATTCTGGGGACGGGCGATGGGGGCACGGCGCGAGCGGTTCATCGCGTTGCGCATGAGCGCGGGGTACACGCAGGAGTCCCTCGCGATCGCGATGGGGGTCGACCGGACGACGGTCGGCCGGTGGGATCGCGGTCAGGCTGTGCCCCGTCCGTGGCAGATGCTGAAGCTCGCCAGCCTGTTGAGAGTTGACCAGAAGGAACTCTCCGAAGCCCTGCTGGACGCTCCTGGGCGGACCGGTCCAACCGGCAACATGGGGCCGGTGCAGGGTACTTCTCTGCCGGACGGAGCTGGCCGGCAAACCGCGACACCGGAAATGGAAGCGGCCGGCGCCGAGGAGACCAGGGCCGGCGTGGCGTCCATGGCCGTCATGGACGGCGGCGTCCGGGTCGGTTGCCGGACGGCCGACGGGAGGATCGTCTTCGTGAGCCTGCCGCGTCGGCCCCTGTTGCGGGCCGGCACCGCTGTCCTGGGCGTCACACCCTCCGAGAGATCCGCAGCGCCCGGCCCCTGGGCCGTCCCGCCGGCGCTTTCCACTGAGATCCACCCGGTCGAGAACATGCGGTTGCTCCGCAGGTCGCTGGTCGAGTGCGACAACGTCCTGGGGCCTCGCGAGGTCGTCGCCACGGCCCAGGAGCACGTGCACCTCATCCAACGTCTCCGCCGCGAGGCCTCCGGCCGAGACCGGCACGACCTTCTGCAAGTGCAGGCCGAGTACGCCGAGTTCTGCAGCTGGCTCTACCAGGACAGCGGCGATCACCGTGCCGCCCAGTACTGGGCGGACCGTGCCGTCGACTGGGCGAGCGCCTCCGGCGAGCAGGAGCTGACCGCCTACATCATGGCGCGGAAGTCCCAGCTCGCCGGCGACATGCAGGACTCCATCGAGGCGATCGACCTCGCTGCCGCGGCCCAGCGCCTGGCCGGCGCGGGAACTCGGTTGAACGCGATGGGGGCGGTGTACGCGGCCCACGGACACGCGCTGCTCGGCGACGAGAGGACAGCCCAGCGCTCCTTCGACCAAGCTCTCGTGCTGCTCGCCAAGCCGCCAGAGGCACCGCTCGGCCGAGGCCGGTGGCTCAACGAGGCCTACGTGGAGGCCCAGCGCGCCCGGTCGTTGTCGTGCCTGGGGCGCCACCGTGAGGCGGCATCCGGCTTCGAGAAGGCGATCCGGGCCCTGCCCGCGAGCTACCAGCGAGACCGCGGTGTCTACCTCGCCCGCTCGGCCATCGCCCAGTTCCACACCGACGGCCCCGAGCGCGCCGCGACAACGGCCGCCGCGGCGCTGTCGATTGCGGCAACGACCGGGTCGGCGCGGATCCTCTCCGAGCTGGCGCACCTCGACACCCTGCTGCAAGGGTGTGACGGCGTACCGGAAGTCGCCCACTTCCGGCAGGCGCTCGACAGCGTCCTGCTCCATGAAGTGTGATGACCAGAGCCCTGTTGTCCCGAGAGAACGGACCGCCGATGGCCGCCCGCCCCTTCGTCCTGCTGAGCGTCGCAACGTCCGTCGACGGTCACATCGACGACGCCTCCCCCGAGCGTCTGCTGCTGTCGAACGCCGAGGACTTCGACCGCGTCGACCAGGTCCGAGCCGAATCCGACGCCATCCTCATCGGCGGAAACACCCTTCGCAGCGACAACCCCCGCCTGCTGGTCAACAGCGAGAAGCGCCGCGCCGACCGGATCGCGGCCGGCAAGCCCGAGTACCCCCTCAAGGTCACCATCTCCGCCAGCGGCGACCTCAGCCGGGACCTCAAGTTCTGGCACTTCGGCGACAAGAAGGTCGTCTACACCACCGACGCCGCCGCACCGAAGCTCCAGGAAACGCTCGACGGCCTCGCCGACGTCGTCAGCACCGGCCCCACCGTCGACTTCGGTGCGCTGCTCGACGACCTCGCCACCCGCGGGGTCGACCGCCTCATGGTCGAGGGCGGTGGACAGATCCACACCCAGTTCCTCTCCCGGGGGCTGGCCGACGAGATCCACCTCGCCATCGCCCCGCTGCTCGTCGGCGACGCCGCCGCACCGCGCTTCCTCCACCCGGCGAACTACCCTGGTGGAAGCGGCCGACGGATGGGACTTCTGGAAGCTCGGACGATCGGCGACGTCGTGCTGCTGCGGTACGCCCCCAAGCCTGCGTCCAACTGATCGTCGGGGGCGTCACGTCCGCCGTTGAGCTCCCATACGGGAGAGCCAACACTGTTGCCCTCGAAGGCTTCCGCGGCCACTGCCGGGTGCAGTGTCGATCGGTCAGACGCGTCGCGCTGCCCGCCGGCTCATCGCTGTGCTCCCTGCGGCCAGAGCACTTCGACCGGTACGCCGCGCTGTCGCGCGTAGGCGACGACGTCGGCCGTACCGCCGTAGCCCCGGGCCGGGAGGCCGTCCCAGACGGCGAGGAGCTTGTCGACCTGCTGGACCAGGAGTTCACTGCCTGCCATGTGGGCGGCCGAGTCGGACTCCGTGAGGCCGGTGCGGTGAACGGCGGCGGCGCTACCCAACAGCCGGTCGTAGAGCGGGTGATGCCAATCCGGCAGTCCGTCCCGGTATCCATCGGCGGGGATGACGACCTCCAACTGCCCACCCCGCTCAAGGGCGATCTCGGCCAGCCAGGCGTCCGGCCCGTCCGCGATGCACGACAGGACGGTGAGACTGCTCGGTTCCTCGCGCGGGAGCGAGGATCCGAGCAGTTGTCGGACCTGCTCTTCGATCTCGGCCGTCAGTCCCCGGTGGCCGGTGATTCCGATCCGCATTCCGCATCACCCCAACCGTGCGGCGCGCTCGTCCAGTTCCCCGACGCCGGGAACGGCGCGGAGACGGTAGAGGCGGGCTTGCCCCGGCCGACCCTGATCTTCCCGCCGGCCTTGACCTGCACCCGCCGCAGCACGGTGTCCGGGTCGGGCAGGCCCAGCGCCGCAAGCCCGTACGCGCTGGCGGCGGCTACGAATCCCCGGTGATCGACCACGTCTCTCCGGCTCAGCACGACGATGGCATCCAAGGTATCGTCAATATTGAACCTGATATTGCCAGTTGGTATATGTGAGATTTTCGACCGAGCTGACGATTGACTGTGCGCGGCCTTGCAGCCGCGGTCCGATCGTCTGTTTCTCCGGCGACACACGGATCTTGCAGCCCAGTAGGTGGATGGGTCTCGGTAATCCCCCTGTCGGCGCGCCACAGCAGGAGGAGTCCGTTATGCGCCACTGAGGATTCTAGCCAGCTCCGTGAGTGAGCTCACCGTCCAGTCCGCTTCGAGTGCGGTGGTAGTCAGGCCGATTGGCCCACGACGCAGGTGGGCGGTGCGGAGGCCGGCGGCGCGGGCCGGGCTGATGTCGTTGGCGGGGTGATCGCCGACATAGACGATCTCGTTTGGGTCACCTGGCGCCCACTCCTTCACCTTGTCGAAGAAGGAAGGGCTTGGCTTGGCGATGCCCCATTCGCCCGAGGTGGCAATCTCGTCGGCTGGAAGGGCAAGAGCTCGCAGCAGATGCGTGACCTGTGCGTTCTGGTTTCCGGCGATTCCGACCCACAACCCGGCAGCCTGCAGCCGCGCCAGCGCTGGACGTACGTCCGGG
The DNA here is from genome assembly GCF_042755465.1 of Kitasatospora sp. NPDC059160. Classification (NCBI taxonomy): domain Bacteria; kingdom Bacillati; phylum Actinomycetota; class Actinomycetes; order Kitasatosporales; family Streptomycetaceae; genus Kitasatospora; species Kitasatospora sp. NPDC059160. The sequence goes on from NZ_JBHZCN010000130.1 coordinate 22,349, forward strand.
TAGAGGTCCGACTCATCGAGGCGGTCGCCGCGATTCGCAGCTTGTCGGGCGTGCCACTCGGCGGCGATGTCGATACCTGGCTTGATGATTCGGATAGCGTCCGCGTTGTCCCGGCCCTTGGCCAGTACGGCGCCGACGAGTGCTGACATGGTGTGCGCCGGGACGCCGAGCCACCCGGCCCAATCGGCCCAGTAGCGGGTGTCGCTGGTCAGGGTCTCGCCGATGTCGAAGACTACGGATCGGAGCATGGAGGCGAGCCTAGTCATGGCGGCAGCCTGACGGGCACTTCTGAGTGGGCAATCTGACGGAGGAACATGGATGGTGATCGAGGCTGAGCTCAAGGCGGTCGTGCGCGACCCTGATGGCGTGCTCAAGCGGCTGGAGGAGCGGTACGGCGCGGGCCGGGCCGAGGTCTACCGCGACACGTACTACGACGCGCCGGACGGCAGCCTGATGGGTGCCGACCGGGAGTTGCGGATCCGCACCGTGCACGGCCCGGATGGCACACGGAGTGTCCTGACCTACAAGGGTGCGCGGGTGGACGAGGCCTCCGGCTCGAAGCCGGAGGCCGAGACGAGGGTCGAGGATGCCGAGGCTGCGCACGAGATCGTGCGAGGCCTGGATTTTGTATCGCGCATCGCGTTCGAGAAGCGGTGCCGTAACACGCTCTCGGCCGTCAGTCCCCGGTGGCCGGTGATTCCGAACCGCACCTCGTCACCTCAAGGCCTGGTGCTGGACAGCTCGTTCAAGAATGTCACCTCGAACGAATCAAGGTGCTGAGCGCGCTCGGTGAGGAAGCGACGGACATGAGGTTGCCGTTCGTGCTCCTCGAACGCCGAGCGGCTCACGTACAACTCGTAGAAGATTCGAACGTTGGGTTGACCCGGTACTGAGTGGATCGCGTAGAGGAGAGTCCCGGGCTCCTTCGCGCGGATCTCCTCGATGGTCTCCGCCGCCAATTGGTCGAACGCGCTTGCAGCCGCTGCGTCGCGGACGGTGAATCGTACGACCAGACCGTATCCCACGCCTCACGCAGCCTTCTGGCGGGCGACCTCGCGGGTGCGTTGGTGGAGTTGGCGGGCTGTGCGGTTGGTGGCGTGGGCCGGGATGGCTTTGCCCAGGGCCTGGAAGTGCTCGTCGCCCCGGACGGAGCTGATCGTGACGTAGTCGTCCAGGAAGGCGTCCCACGTGGCGCAGGCGGCTTCGACGTGCCCGAGTTCCATCTGGCGGCGGGCCAGCAGGCCGGTGCCGTGGACGCGGCCCTGCTTCTCGTTGGCCGGGCGGACGCGGTTGGAGACCTGGAGTTCCTTGATCGCCCCCGGCAGGTCGCCCAGTTCGTACAGCACGTGTGAGACGTGGAAGTGGTAGGCGGCCTGGTCGTAGCCGCCCACGGAGTCGTTGCGGCCCTCGGCCTGCGTCAGCGCGGTCTCCGTTTCGGCGAGGCGTGCGAAGGCCTGTCGCCGGTCCTTCACCATGGCGGCGCCGTGGGCCTGTTGGCCCGAGAGGAACGCCCTCAGAGGGCGTTCGATACCGATTTAGGCTGCCGCGAAGGGTTTCGGGCGGAGGTATTGCCCGATTCTGTCGGGGCTGGCGGTCAGGCGGGTG